>DATLYR010000102.1 GCA_035574475.1 Nevskiales bacterium
CTGCGGATGCGCGAGACTCACAACCGCAACGTCACCCTGCACCGCGCGGCCGAGGCCATGCCCTGAGCCGGGCCGCCGTATCCGCAGTAACCTATTGCCGGTGAGCCAGGGCCCCTCGCGGGTCGCACCCAGTTACACCGAGCCACGCCGATGCACGCCGACAGCGAAACCGTCACCCTGAGCCGCGATATCGTCGCCGTGCGCGTGCCGATGGGCGACAAATATGCGCTGCCGGCCGGCACCGAGTGCCGCATCACCCAGGCGCTCGGCGGCAGCTTCACGATCTACGTCGAGGGCCACCTGTTCCGCGTGGACGGGCAGGACGCCGACGCGCTGGGCAAGACGGCAGCGCCGATGCCCGCGCTGCCGGAGGATGCCAGCGACGCCGATGTCGAGCGGCTGGTGCTGGAGCAGCTGCGCAGCTGCTACGACCCGGAAATCCCGATCAACATCGTCGAGCTGGGCCTGGTCTACGAGTGCCGGGTCGAACCACGCGCCGAGGGCGGCCGCCGCGCCTGCGTGAAGATGACCCTGACCGCGCCGGGCTGCGGCATGGGCGACATCCTGGTCAGCGACGTGCGCGCCAAGCTGATGCGCGTGCCGACCATCTTCGACGCGCAGGTGGAGCTGGTCTTCGACCCGCCCTGGAACCAGAGCATGATGTCCGAGGCCGCCCGGCTGCAGTCGGGGCTCATATGAACCTCCTATAAAACTACGATTCCGGCGCGTCACGTGGCTGTCATACACTGCACCTGACTGTTCCGTCGCCGGTTGTGCCATGTTCCAGTCCCGTATGCGTTCCGTACTGCCTGTTGCGCTGTTGCTGTCCCTGTCCGCCTGCGGCGGGGGCGGCGGCTCGTCCGACGGCCCCGGGGGGCGGGGGCCTTCGGCCGGCGCGCCGACGGAAACGCCCTGCTCGGCCTTCAGCGACGAGCGGCTGCAGGCAATGGGTGACGAAGGCATCCGCTACACCAGCCAGCTGGGCCTGGCCAACGGCCGCTATACGCTGCCGGACACGCCGGCGCCGACGCAGCTGGTGGTCATGTTCCACGGCAACCACAACAATTCCTGCTCGTGGCGCAATCACCTGCGCCGCGCCGCGTATGAATACGGCGCGGTCGCGGTGGCCATGGATTACACCGGTCAGGCGACGCGCGGGGAAATCGAGAACTACGGCTGGTTCATGCGTGCCGGCGCGGCCGATTCCATCGCCGCGGCCCGGTATTTCCTGGCGCGCTATCCCTCGATCACGCAGGTGTTCGCCATGGGCATCAGCATGGGGGCCAACGCCTCGGGCGTGGCGATCGCCTCGCCGGACGCCGTGCGCCCCGACGGCTCGCCGCTGTTTGACTACTGGGTGGCGGTCGAGGGCGTGCACAACCTGATCGAGGAATACCTCATCGTCCGCGCCGTGGCGCCGGTCGTGCCCGCCGGCGGCGTGGCGCAGCAGGAGATGGAGGAGGAGAACGGCGGCACGCTCGAGGAAGTGCCCGACCGCTACGTCGAGATCACCAACGTCCTGCGCGCCCGGGACATGAGCTATCTCAAGGGCGCGGTGATGGTGCACGCCATCGACGACGGCCTGGTGCCGACCACGCAAAGCCGCGAGATGACGGTCGCGCTCAACGCGGCCGGCGTGCCCACGCACCTCTACACCGTGGGCGGCAAGGGCGACGGCGAGGCCGGCACCACCGCCACGGCCATCCTGATGGGGCCGCTGCTCGGCGCCGTCGGCCAGGAATAC
Source organism: Nevskiales bacterium (assembly GCA_035574475.1). Classification (NCBI taxonomy): domain Bacteria; kingdom Pseudomonadati; phylum Pseudomonadota; class Gammaproteobacteria; order Nevskiales; species Nevskiales bacterium. Next base: position 1,745 of record DATLYR010000102.1, read on the forward strand.
GAGAGCCCCTTCGCCGGCCACGGCTGGGAGGGCAGCGACACCCACCTGGTCACGCGCACCGGCTTCGAGCAGCTGTACGCACTGATGAGCGGCGCCACCGACATCACGCCGGGCGAGACCCCGGTACCCGGTTTCTAGGCTTCCTTAGGGAAGCTCTGATTCATTTGTCTTAATTCGTCACCCCGGCGAAAAGCCTGCCCCGGACTCGATCCGGGGCCGGGGTCCAGAGCCTTGAAAGTCGCTGGATTCCGGCTTTCGCCGGAGTGACGAAGGAATTGATCAGAGGTTTCTTAGCCGACCATCAGCGCCTGCTGCAGGCGCGCGCGGATGTCTTCCACCCGCTTGCGGTTCACGCCGAGGTCCGAGTAGCCCAGGCGTGAGGCCGAGCGCACGTGCACGACGTTCGACAGCGGGTCGATCAGGAACTCCACGTCGTCCACGAAGCGCATCCGCCGGCTGGTGAACTCGGCGCGGATGTAGAAGGACTCCTGCGTCACCACCCGCGCGCCCTCCATCTGCGGCAGCACGGCCAGCAGCGCCTGCCGGGTCGTGTCGGCAGGCACGCCGAAGGTCAGCGGCGGCACGTAATGCTTCGGGTCGGCGGATTGTGAGGACACGCAGTTGGGCTTGTTCGGGCACGGCGACAGCCGGCCGTCGCGCGCGCCGAGATTCGGCGGCGGCTTGCCGCTGCAGGCTGCGAGCACGACACCCAGCAACGGAGCGAGCAGACGCATGGTTCGCCTCTTGAGATGTCCGGACCGGCCGCACGAGTATTACCCGACTGCCAGTATCCGCGCCACCCGCCGGCGCAGGACCGGCAGCACCTCGCGCTCGAACCAGGGGTTGCGCCTGAGCCACAGCTGGTTGCGCGGCGAGGGGTGCGGCAGCGGCAGGTAGCGCGGGCCGTAGCGGCGGAAGTCGCGCACGATCTCTGCGAGTGACCGTTCCGCCTCGTTCAGGTAGTGGCGTTGCGCATACTGGCCCACCAGCAGCACCAGCTCCAGCTTCGGCATCAGCGCCTGCAGCCGGGCGTGCCACAGCGGCGCGCACTCCGGCCGCGGCGGCAGGTCGCCGCTGCGGCCCTTGCCCGGGTAGCAGAAACCCATCGGCGTGATGGCGATGCGCGATTCGTCGTAGAAGGTCTCGCGATCCACGCCCAGCCAGGCCCGCAGCCGGTCGCCGCTCGGGTCGTTCCAGGGGATGCCGGTGGCATGCACTCTGGTGCCGGGCGCCTGGCCGATGATCAGCAGCCGCGCCGTGGGACTGGCGCGCAGCACGGGCTTCGGCCCCAGCGGCAGGTCCGCGGCGCACACGCGACAGGCGCGCACCTCCCGCAGGAGGGCGGCCATGGCGTCGCGATCACGCAGCTGGCGTCCGGCAGGTACCGAGGGTCGTGGGGGTGGCATGTGCTAATGTTAGACGCTAGCGAGCGGTTCAGGCTCCGAGCTGGAACACGCAGCCTATGCAGAGATTCACGCAGCAGCGCCCGCGGCGACGCGTCATGGATGCGATCGCCACCCCGGCCGGCGATGTGGGCTTCGACCCCCTCACCGGGCTGGCGACGCGCGAGAAATTCCAGGCCCGCGCCGAAACGGAATGGGCCCGGCGTGCCCGTGATCACGGTCCGATGACGCTGCTGCTGGTGGACATCGACCGCTTCGACGCCTACCGGGGCGTGAAGGGCGAAGAGGCCGCGCGGGCCTGCCTGGCGGCAGTGGCCGAGATCATCGCGCGACATTGCCGGCGCCGGGGCGATTTCGCCGGGCGCCTGCGCGATCACGGCTTTGGCGTGCTGTTGAGCGAAACCACGCCCAAGGGCGCGGAGAAGCTTGCCGAGCACATCCGCCAGGCGGTGGAGCAGTTGAAACTCGGTGAGGCCGAGACCGGTACCCGCATCACCGTGTCGGTGGGCGCGGCCTCGGTGATTCCCAAGCCGAACCGTTTCGTGATGTCCTTGCTGAAGCTGGCCGACGATGGCGTCGGGCAGGCTTGCGACCGGGGCGGCAATTGCGTGGTCAGTGTACGGGAGTGAGCGGAAATGAAAACCACGATGCGTGCATGGGCTCTGTTGACTCTGCTGCTGGCGCTGCCGGCCGCGGCCGAACAGGCCGGCGGGCCCGGCGGCCTGCTCGAGCGGGCGGCGAACGTGGACAAGCCCATCCCCGAAACCTACGAGCCGCTCAACAGCACTTATGTGGGGGACGGTGAGCGGCTGAACCAGACCATCGAGCAGTCCTGGCAGCTGAAGCGCCAGGCACGCGAGCAGCGGGCGCAGGCGGCGGCCGCGGCCGACAGCGCCGAGCGACGCGCGCTGGAAGGGCGCATCCAGGAGCCGGGGCAGGCCCCGGCCACGCCGGCCGAGCCGCGGGTGGTGGACACCGGCGAGCGACTGGAGATCCGCGGCGAGTAGTCGCCCCTACCGTTAAAACCATCTATACCGGCGCCCACGCCCGCGCGTTACCCTCCCGATAGTAGGCAAACTCCGGCCTGCGGCCGGGAGCGGAGCGCCCATGCAGCAGCAGAGACGGAACCGGCCTGCGCGCCGCGCCTCGGACAGTGTCTGTGCTCCCCCGGGTTTCGATCCCATCACCGGCGTGGCGACGCGTGCCCTGTTCCGTGCGCGTGTGGAGCAGGAGTGGCAGCGCGCCGCGCAGAGCAAACGACTGGTGGCGGTGATCATGTTTTCCATCGACCGCTTCCGCGAGTGTGGCGGGGCGGCCGCGGCCATTTGCCAGCAGGCAGTGGCCGAGGTGATCGCGACACACTGCCGCCGGCGCGCCGACTTCGTCGGCCGCATGCGCGATCATGAATTCGCGATCCTGCTCTCCGGCGCCACGCGCCAGGGCGCGCGCCAGCTCGCCGAGGCCATCCGCAAGGCGATCGAGGCCCAACAGCTCAAACCCGCCGCCGGTGACTGGGCGCTGACCGTCTCCTGCGGCGTGGCCGGCATGGTGCCGCGGCCGACACGCTTCGTGGACGCCCTGCTGATTGCCGCCGACGCCGGCCTGCGCGAGGCCCGGCGCATGGGCGGCAACACCGTCCGCGCCTCCTCCGCATTGCGCTGAGCGGTGCCCCGGCCATCGCCGGACCCGGCCCGCAGCTGCCGCGGGGTGTAGGCTTGTGCGATAATGGCTCAGGCCTGATATTCCGCTTATCCGCATGAACAGATATAACGGCGACCCGGCCGGCGATCTGCTGCGTCGCCGGCTGGACGAACGCATCCTGATCCTGGATGGCGCCATGGGCACCATGGTGCAGGGCTACCGCCTGGGCGAAGCCGATTACCGCGGCGAGCGTTTCCGCGACTGGCCGCGGGACCTCAAGGGCAACAACGACCTGCTGGTGCTGACCCAGCCGGCCATCATCCGCGAGATCCACGGCCAATACCTGGCAGCCGGCGCCGACCTCATCGAGACCAACACCTTCAATGCCCAGCGCATCTCGCTGGCCGACTACGGCATGGAGGAACTGGCCTACGAACTGAACCGGGCGGCGGCGCAACTGGCCCGCGAGACGGCGGACGAGTGGACGGCCAGGACGCCGGAGCAGCCGCGCTTCGTGGCCGGCGCGCTCGGGCCGACCAATCGCACCGCCAGCATCAGCCCGGACGTCAACGATCCGGCCGCGCGCAACGTGAGCTTCGATGAGCTGGTCGCGGCCTATCACGAGCAGGCGCGTGGCCTGCTGGACGGCGGTGCGGACCTGCTGCTGATCGAAACCATCTTCGACACGCTCAACGCCAAGGCGGCGATCTTCGCCTGCCAGACGCTGTTCGAGGAACGTACCCGTGAGTGGCCGATCATCATCTCCGGCACGATTACCGACGCCTCGGGCCGCACGCTGTCGGGCCAGACCACCGAGGCGTTCTGGAACTCGATCCGCCACGCACGGCCGCTGGCGGTGGGGCTCAACTGTGCGCTGGGTGCAAAGGAGATTCGCCCCTATCTCGCCGAGCTGGCGCGCGTGGCTGACTGTTATGTGTCCTGCTACCCGAACGCCGGTTTGCCGAATGCCTTCGGCGAGTACGACGAGCGGCCGCACGAGACCGCCTGCGTGATCGAGGAGTTCGCGTCCGCCGGGCTGGTGAACATCGTCGGGGGCTGCTGCGGCACCACGCCCGAGCACATCGCGCACATCGCGCAGCACGTGCGCGACAAACGCCCACGCCCGCTGCCCTCTCGCTCAGCCCCTCTGTCGCCCGCGGGAGCGGGTGGCGCCTAGACCGGGAGACGGCAATGACACTCCGCCTGTCCGGCCTCGAGCCGCTCAACATCGGCCCGCCCGATGGCGTGACGCTGTTCGTCAACATCGGCGAGCGCACCAACGTCACCGGCTCGGCCCGCTTCCGCGAGCTGATCAAGGCCGGCGATTACGTGGCGGCGCTGACGGTCGCGCGCCAGCAGGTCGAGGCCGGCGCACAGATCATCGACGTCAACATGGACGAGGGCATGCTCGACGGCAAGGCGGCGATGGAGCATTTCCTCAAGCTCATCGCCAGCGAGCCGGACATCGCGCGCGTGCCGGTCATGATCGACTCCTCCAAGTGGGAGGTGATCGAGGCCGGTCTGAAATGCGTGCAGGGCAAGCCGATCGTGAACTCCATCTCGCTCAAGGAGGGCGAGGCGAAGTTCATCGAGCAGGCGCGGCTGTGCCGCAAGTACGGCGCGGCGGTGGTGGTGATGGCCTTCGACGAGCAGGGCCAGGCCGACACCCTGCAGCGACGCAAGGACATCTGCGCGCGCGCCTACCGGATCCTGACCGAACAGGTAGGTTTCCCGGCCGAGGACATCATCTTCGACCCGAACATCTTCGCGGTCGCCACCGGCATCGAGGAACACGCCAACTACGGCGTGGACTTCATCGAGGCCACACGCTGGATCAAGCAGAACCTGCCGGGCGCGCTGGTGTCCGGCGGTGTGTCGAACGTGTCGTTCTCGTTCCGCGGCAATAACCCGGTGCGTGAGGCCATCCACAGCGTATTCCTGTATCACGCCATCCGCGCCGGCATGGACATGGGCATCGTCAACGCCGGTGGCATGCCGGTGTACGACGAGATCGACCCGGAGCTGCGCGAGCGCATCGAGGACGTGATCCTCAACCGGCGCCCGGACGCCACTGAGCGCCTGCTGGAGATCGCGGAGCGGTTCCGCGGCACGGACCAGAAGCAGACGGCCGAGGACGAAGGCTGGCGCAGCCTGCCGGTGCGCGAGCGCATCAAGCACGCGCTGGTCAAAGGCATCGATGCGCATGTCGAGGCCGACACTGAGGAACTGCGCGCCGAGATCGCGGCGCACGGCGGCCGCACGCTGGAAGTGATCGAGGGCCCGCTGATGGACGGCATGAACGTGGTCGGCGACCTGTTCGGCGCCGGCAAGATGTTCCTGCCGCAGGTGGTCAAGTCCGCGCGCGTGATGAAAAAGGCGGTGGCCTACCTGATTCCCTTCATCGAGGCAGAAAAGAAACCGGGCGACGCAGTCCAGGCCAAAGGCAGGATCGTCATGGCCACGGTCAAGGGCGACGTGCACGATATCGGCAAGAACATCGTCGGCGTCGTGCTCCAGTGCAACAACTACGAAGTCGTGGACCTGGGCGTGATGGTGCCGGTCACCAGGATCCTCGAGACCGCGCGCAACGTGCAGGCCGACATCATCGGCCTGTCGGGTTTGATCACGCCTTCGCTGGACGAGATGGTGACGGTGGCCAAGGAGATGGAGCGCGAAGGCTTCACGATCCCGCTGCTGATCGGCGGCGCCACCACCTCGCGCGCGCACACCGCGGTCAAGATCGACGAGAACTACAGCCACCCGGTGATCTGGGTGAAGGACGCGTCGCGCTCGGTGCCGGTTGTGTCGGCGCTCTTGAGCGAGGAGCAGAAGCCCAGGCTGGTGGCCGAGATCGAGCGCGAGTACGCCGAGATCCGCGAGCGCCACCGCAACAAGGCGGCCAGGGAGAAGTTCATCACGCTCGCCGCTGCGCGCGCCAACAAGACGCCCATCGACTGGGCGGCCACGCCGATCGTCCGCCCGAAGAATCTCGGCGTGTTCCGGCTGCCGGACTATCCGATCGCGGACCTGCGCCCCTATATCGACTGGACCCCGTTCTTCACTGCCTGGGAGCTCAAGGGCAAGTACCCGGACATCCTCAACCAGCCGCATGTCGGGCCGGAGGCGCGAAAATTGTTTGACGACGCCAACCGCCTGCTCGACGTCCTGCAGCGCGACAAGTGGATCACCTGCAACGGCGTGTTCGGCCTGTTCCCCGCCAACCAGGTCAACGACGACGACATTGAGCTGTACACCGACGAATCGCGGCTGACGCCGCTCGCGCGCCTGCACCACCTGCGCCAGCAGACCGAGCACCGCGAGGGCGTGCCCAACCGCTGCCTGGCCGATTTCATCGCGCCGAAGCCGCTCGGCAAGGTGGACTATATCGGCGCCTTCGCCGTCACCGCGGGCATCGGCGTCAAGGAGCAGGTCGAGGAGCTCAGGGCGCGGCACGACGATTATTTCGCCATCCTGCTGGAGGCCGTCGCCGACCGCCTGGCCGAGGCCTTCGCCGAGCGCCTGCACCAGCGCGTACGTACCGAATTCTGGGGCTATGCGGCCGACGAGCAGCTGGACAACGACGCGCTGATCGCCGAGCAGTACCGCGGCATCCGCCCGGCGCCCGGCTACCCGGCCTGCCCGGAGCACACGGAAAAGGCTACGCTGTGGCACCTGCTGGACGTAAAGAACAACGCCGGCATCGAGCTCACCGACAGCTATGCCATGTGGCCCGGCGCGGCGGTCAGCGGCTGGTACTTCGCGCATCCGGCCTCGCAGTACTTCGTGGTCGGCCGCATCGATAAGGACCAGGTAGCCGATTACGCGCGTCGCAAGGGCTGGACGCTGCAGCAGGCGGAGAAATGGCTCGCGCCCAACCTCGGGTATGATCCGGAAGATTAGTCTTTATTCTTACTGAGTAGCCCGTCAAATAGTGTGTAACTTCTTGCCGTCATCCCGGCGCAGGCCGGGATCCAGTGCCTTTGTAGAATGGCGCAGAAAGTCACTGGATTCCGGCTTTCGCCGGAAAGACGGAATCGATCGGCATGTCCCTCGAAGTGCGCACTATTTGGCAACCTGATCAGTATGTGGGCACGGTCGCGGACGCGCCCGCCCTCCACCATTCAAAGAGGCTGCGCGGAGCGCATGATATGAACATCGACAAGACCAAGCCCGTGCTCGTCACCGGCGGCAACGGCTACATCGCCTCCTGGCTGGTGAAATACCTGCTGGAACAGGGCGTCAACGTGCGTGCCACGGTGCGCGATCCGTCCAACGAGAAGAAGGTCGGCCACCTCAAGCGCATCGCTGCGAAAACGCCGGGCAGGCTCGCGCTGTTCCAGGCGGACCTCTTGCAGGCGGGCGCCTTCAACGGCCCGATGAAGGGCTGCGAGCTGGTGTTCCACAC
>DATLYR010000103.1 GCA_035574475.1 Nevskiales bacterium
CCCGTCCCGCCCCCGCTGCCGGAACCGCCACCGCCCCCGCCGCCACCCGAGCCGGAGCTGGTGCTCAAGGGCGTGTTCGTCGGCGCCGATGCCAGCCGTTCCCGCGCGCTGATCGCGCTGGGCGAGGAAGATGCGCGCCTGTACAAGCCGGACGACAAGCTGCCGGACGGCGCAGTGCTTAGGGCCATCGGCAACAAGGCGGTCGAGATCGAGAAGAACGGGGAAACGCGGACCCTACCGCTCGAACGCGGCCGGCCCGGCGCCGTGGCGGCCGAGCCCGCGCAGCCGGCGGAACCTGCCGCCGAGCCTTCCGCGGCGGCCGATGCCGGTGCGCCCGCCGCAGCGGAAGCCACGCCGCCCTGAGCTGAGGCGCCGCACAGACCCGCCACGCAGAGCGGGAAAGTCAGGCGCCGACCGCCTCGCGGCTGAGGATCTCCAGCGCCAGCCGGTCGTTCTCGACGTGCACCACCACCTCGCCGCCGCCGGCGAGCTTGCCGAACAGCAGCTCCTCCGCCAGCGGGCGCTTGATGTGCTCCTGGATCACCCGCGCCATGGGTCGCGCACCCATCTTGGCGTCATAGCCGTGCTTCGCGATCCAGGCTCGCGCCTCGTCCTCCAGGCGCAGGCTGACACCGCGTGACTCCAGCTGGGTTTCCAGCTGCACGATGAACTTGTCCACCACGTGGCCGACGGTCTTCTCGTCCAGCGGCTTGAACTGGATGATCGCATCGAGCCGGTTGCGGAACTCGGGCGAGAACAGGCGTTGGATCACCTCCAGGCTGTCGGTGCTGTGGTCCTGCTCCTTGAAGCCCATCGAGCGGCGCGCGGACTCCTGTGCCCCGGCGTTGGTGGTCATCACCAGGATCACGTTGCGGAAATCCGCCTTGCGGCCGTTGTTGTCGGTCAGGGTGCCGTGATCCATGACCTGCAGCAGCAGGTTGAACACGTCCGGGTGTGCCTTCTCGATTTCGTCCAGCAGCACCACCGCATGCGGGTGCTTGAGCACCGCGTCGGTCAGCAGGCCACCCTGGTCGAAGCCGACGTAGCCCGGCGGCGCGCCGATCAGGCGCGACACGGTGTGCCGCTCCATGTACTCGGACATGTCGTAGCGCAGGAACTCGATGCCGAGGTGCAGCGCCAGCTGGCGCGTGACCTCGGTCTTGCCGACGCCGGTGGGCCCGGCGAACAGGAACGAGCCGATGGGCTTTTCGGGATGGCCCAGCCCCGAACGCGACATCTTGATCGCGGTGCAGAGCTGGTTGATCGCCTCCTCCTGGCCGAAGATCACCAGCTTTAGGTCACGGTCCAGGGTCTTGAGCAGCTCGCGGTCGGAGGACGACACGCTCTTGGCCGGGATGCGTGCGATCTTGGCCACCGTGGCCTCGATGTCCTTGACCTGTACGGTTTTGCGCTTACGCCCTTCCGGCAGCAGGCGCAGGCTCGCACCGGCCTCGTCGATCACGTCGATGGCCTTGTCCGGCAGGAAGCGGTCATTGATGTGCCGCGCCGCCAGCTCCACCGCCGCCTCCAGTGCAGCGGCGGTATAACGCACATGGTGATGTGCCTCGAAGCGTTCGCGCAGGCCGTTGAGGATGCGGATGGTCTCGGGGATGGTCGGCTCGGGCACGTCGATCTTCTGGAAACGACGCGCCAGCGCACGATCCTTCTCGAAGATGCCGCGGTACTCGTGGTAGGTGGTCGAGCCGATGCACTTGAGCTCGCCGTTGGCGAGCATCGGCTTGATCAGGTTCGAGGCATCCATGACGCCCCCCGAAGCCGCGCCGGCACCGATGATGGTGTGGATCTCGTCGATGAACAGGATCGCGCCTTTCTCCTCTTTGAGCTGGGCCAGCACGCCCTTGAGGCGCTTCTCGAAATCGCCACGGTACTTGGTACCGGCCACCAGCGACCCCAGGTCCAGCGCATAGAGCGTGCAGCCGCGCAGCACGGCCGGGACCTGGCCCTCGACGATCATGCGCGCCAGCCCTTCCGCGATCGCCGTCTTGCCGACGCCGGCCTCGCCCACCAGCAGCGGGTTGTTCTTGCGCCGCCGGCAGAGCGTCTGGATCAGGCGCTCGATCTCGACCGCGCGGCCGATCAGCGGGTCGATCAGGCCCTTGCGCGCGCGCTCGTTGAGGTTGCTGGCATACAGCTCCAGCGGCTTGCGGTTGGCCTCGGCGGTGGCGGCTTCCTTCTCCACCGGCGCGGTTTCGCGCTCCTCGGGTGCGCCGCCGCGCGAGATCCCGTGCGAGATGAAGTTGACCACGTCGAGGCGGGTCACGCCCTGCTGGCTGAGCAGGTAGACGGCGTGCGAGTCCTGCTCGCTGAAGATGGCGACCAGCACGTTGACCACGCCGACTTCCTTCTTGCCGGAGGACTGCACGTGGTAGACAGCGCGCTGCAGCACGCGCTGGAAGCCCAGCGTCGGCTGTACCTCGCGGCTTTCGGCCGAGTCGCCGTACACCGGCACGTTCTCGCTGATGAAGGCGCGCAGGTCCTTTTCCAGCGCGTCCAGGTGCGCGCCGCAGGCCTGCAGGATTTCGGCCACCGCCGAGTCGTCCAGCAGCGCCAGCAGCAGGTGCTCGACCGTGAGCAGTTCATGGCCGCGCCGGCGCGCGTTCATGAAGGCGGCGTCGAGTGCGGCCTGCAGGCCCTGGCTGAGCATCAGGCCTCCTCCAGCTCGCACAGCAGGGGGTGCTGGTGCTTGCGTGCGTAGCTGATGACCTGGGCCACCTTGGTCTCGGCGATGTCACGCGTGAAGATCCCCGCCACCGCGCGGCCCTGCGTGTGCACCTGCAGCATGATCTGCACCGCCTTGTCGCGGTCCATGCGGAAATAGGTCTGCAGCACCTGCACCACGAACTCCATCGGCGTGTAGTCGTCGTTCAACATGACCACTTTATACAAAGGCGGTTGTGCGGTCTTGGGCTTGTCGAC
>DATLYR010000104.1 GCA_035574475.1 Nevskiales bacterium
CGGCGACCACGGCGTGATCGCCGGTCACGGCCGGCTGCTGGCCGCGCGCAAGCTGGGGCTCGCCGAGGTGCCGGTGATCGAGCTTGCGCACCTGACGCCTGCGCAGAAGCGCGCCTACGTGATCGCCGACAACCGGCTCGCACTCGACGCCGGCTGGGACCAGGCGATGTTGGCGCTGGAGTTCGCCGAACTGGCCGACGCCGGCTTCGATCTGGACCTGACCGGCTTCTCGGCCTCCGAGATCGAAGGCCTGCTCGACGCCATCGAGAAGACGGAACCGTCCGCCGAAGAGGACACGAGCGCTTTGGTCCGCGACCCGGACGAGGACGACGTCACACCGCCCACGGTGGCGGTCACGCGCCCCGGCGATCTGTGGCTGCTCGGTGAACATCGGCTGCTGTGCGCCGACAGCCGCGACGCGGCCGCCGTCGCGCGCCTCCTCGATGGCGAGCGGGCGCACCTGCTCTTCACCAGCCCGCCGTATGCCAACCAGCGCGACTACACCACCGGCGGGATCGAAGACTGGGACGCGTTGATGCAGGGCGTGTTCGGCGCTGCCCGAGCGGCGCTGCGCGAGGACGCGCAACTCGGCTCCATGTCGTTTCGTGTGGAAAGCAACACTGTCACTGGGGCATCGCCGGCGCGAACGGACTGGCCGGCAGGTGCTTGAGCTTGGACATGCGCAGGTAGGCGATGGCGATGAAGTTCTGGCTCGTCCTGAAGCCGCGCGCGGCGCGCTTGGCCTGCTGCAGCAGCCCGTTCATCGCCTCGACGAAGGCGTTGCTGCGGTGATCGACCATGCCGCGCACCACCGCGTCGAACCGCTCCTTGAGCGTGGCGGCCAGCTTCTTGAACGGCTCGAGCCGACAGCGCCGCGCCCAGCTCAGCCAGGCCCTGAGGTCGGATGCGGCCTGTTCGATGCTGTTGTGCGCTGTGGCCCGTGCGTACACCGCGCGCAGCGCCATCTTCAGCCGCCACGCCCGCGCGCTCTTGAGCGTCGAGCGCTGCAGCCAGTGCATGGCATCGAGCTGGCGGGCGCTCCAGCTGCTGGGGTTGCGCCGCATGCCCCACAGCAGCTGCCTGAGCGTCTTGCGGCCGCCAGCGCCCAGCGCGGCTCGCACCGCCTGCGCGTCGGTGGCCATCTCCGCGCGGCGCACCTGGTCCATCGCATCGATGGCCATCGAGACGACGTGAAAGCGGTCGTAGCTGATCTGCGCCTCGGGCAGCGCCAGCGCCACGCCCTTGGCGTAGGCCGCGCTCATGTCCATGCACACGTGCCGCACCTGGGCGGGATCGCCGCCATGGGCCTTCAGATCCTCGGCGAACTCCACCACCGTGCGGTGCTCGCGCCCCTCGGTGGCGAACAGCAGCCGCTTGCGATCCAGGTCGTGCACGACGCTGATGTAGTGCTGCCCGCGCCGCAGGCTGGTCTCGTCGATGCCCACCGTGCGCACGCCGGCGAAGTCTTCCAGCGCACGCGCCTGCGCGACGTAGAACTCGATGCGCCGCCACAGCCGCTTGTCCTTGCAGCGCAGCAACTCGGCGGCCTGGCGCACCGGCAGGTCCAGGCACAAGGTCAGCGCCAGCGCTTCGAACGCCGCGGTGAAGCCCGAGCCCGGACGCGCCCAGGGCACGGCCACCTGCGTGGTCTTGCCGCAGGCACCGCAGGCCACGCGCGGCACGTCGCAGTGCAGCCAGGCCTCGAACTGGAAGAAGTCCAGGTGCCGCCAGGATCGGCGCAGCCGGTCGTGCACCGGTTGCGTGGCCGCACCGCATGCCGGGCAGGCGAGCCTGCTGGTGTGGCAGCCGATCTCGAAGTCGATACGCCGCTTGGCGGTGTCGAGCCTGACGTCATCGACGACCCACGGCGGCTGCAAGCCCAGCGCGCTGGTGAACAGAGCTTCTACGGCAATGCCCATGGACTCATCCTCCTGATCAAACACGCCTCGTGGACATGTGCACAGGCCGGCCAGCGGCCTGCACACATGCCCACCGGGCTCGACGACCAGGAGTCATTGTGACTGTTGGGTTCCACACGAAATGACGAAGAGCCGCAACCAGGGGCCAGCATGCTCAAGCAGCAGTTTCGCCAGCGGCGTGCCTGCGCCGAAAAGTACGGCAGCGGCCAGCGCGGCGGGGATGCCGGAGTCGTTCAATTTCATTTTCTCTTGTCATTTATGGACTTGCGTTCAACGGAACGACCGTGCGCACCATGCACGTGTCCGGCCGCGCTGGAGCCGCCCTCGGAGCCTTGGCGAGCAAGCTCATTCAAGATGCCGCAGTGGGCAGCATCCCGCGCTTCCTGACACAAATCCCGCAGCCCTTTAAGTTGCCGCTCCAGCGAGCGCAATTCCCGAATGCGGGCGGCAACATGGCCGATGTGTTCATCCAGCAATGCATTCACCTCGCCGCAGTTTTCGGTCGGCGCATCCTTGAAACGCAGCAGTACGCGGATTTCGTCCAGCGTCATGTCCAG
>DATLYR010000105.1 GCA_035574475.1 Nevskiales bacterium
CCGACCGCCGGTACGTTGGCCAGATCGATCTGGAAGCGGCGCGCGATGTCCTCGTACAGGCCGGTCTTCGGTTTGCGGCAGTCGCAGGCGTCCTCCGGGGTATGCGGGCAGAAGAACACGCCGTCGATGCGCCCGCCCACCTCCGACAGCATGCGCTGCATCTTGTCGTGCATGGCGAACAGTGCGCCGAAATCGAACAGGCCTCGGCCGATGCCGGACTGGTTGCTGGCCACCACCACGCGCCAGCCGGCATGGCACAGCCGCGCGATCGCCTCCAGGCTGCCGGGCAGCGGGCGCCATTCCTGCGTGGACTTCACGAAGTCCGGCGAATCTTCGTTGATGACGCCATCGCGGTCCAGGATGATCAGTTTCATGCCGCTAGTCTTACCCAAAGCCCGAGTCCGGGCCAGCCGCAAGACTATGGCAGCGCGATGACGGTTTGGTGACGGCGTGGCCGTCGGCTAGAAGGTCAGTCGGATGCCGATCCCCAGACCCGGGTCGCCGGCGCTGCCGGCCGGCATCAGGAACAGGCCGGGCCCGACTGGATCGGTCGGGCGCTCGCCCGACAGGTCCTGCGCCGAGGTCTCCGCGCCCTGCTCGAGGCGGGGCGGCTCGCGCAAGGCCGGCACGCTGCCGGGGACCGGGCCGGTGAGCAGGGATTGGCGCAGATCGTCCAGCAGGGAGGCCTGTGCCGGCGGGCAAAGCACGAACAGACCCAAAAAGGCGGCTGGCAAAGTGCGGCGCATGGCGACGGATTCTCCTCCGGAACGAGCCGTCACCATAATCGGCCCGGCGCTAAATAGCAGCCGGATGGAAGGCGGGAAGAGTAGTATTTTTTAAGTCTTACGTAATTTCTACGAAGCGGGCCGAACCCCCCGGCTTCAGCCGGGCAGGCAGGCAATGTCGGCCACGCTGCGGAACAGGCGGTCCAGCTCGGCAAGCAGGGCAAGGCGGTTGGCCCGCACGGCGCGGTCCTCGTCCATCACCAAGACCTCGTCGAAGAAGCGGTCGATCGGCGCCTGCAGGCTGGCCAGTGCCCGCAAGGCCGCGAGGTAGCGATCCGTCGTGGGCTGAGTGAGCCACCCGGCAAGCCGACCCGAGGACCGGGTCTGGCCGTGCAGCGCATCGGCATGGTGGGCGCGCAGCGCCTGCAGGGCCTGGATCAGGGCCTGCTCGCAGGGCGCGGCCAGGCTGGTCTGTACCTCGGCCGCCACCGGCTCGGATTTCTCGCGTGCCTGACGCAGGATGTTGCGCACGCGCTTGTGCGCCGCCGCCAGTCGCGCCACCTCCGGCTGCGCGACGAATTCGCGCAAGGCCTGCAGCCGCAGGTGGAAGTCCAGCACCCGAGTTACGCCCGTCGCCAGCACGGCCTCGAACACCTCGACCGCGACACCCGCGTCCAGGTAGTAGGCACGCAGCCGTTCCCAGTGGAAATGCAACAGGTCTTCGAGCACGGTCGCGCGGTCTTTCTGCACCGGCTGCTGTTGCAGCGCCAGTTCCAGGAGCGCCGCCAGATCCAGATTGAGCTCGCCCTCGATCAGGATGCGCAGCACACCCTGCGCCGCGCGCCGCAGCGCATAAGGATCCTTGCTCGCGGTCGGCTTCAGTCCCAGCGCGAAGATGCCCGCCAGGGTGTCGAGCTTGTCGGCCAGCGCCAGCACCCGGCCCAGGCGGGTGGCGGGGATCGGCCCGCCCGACTGGGTGGGCAGGTAGTGATCGCGGATGGCGGCGGCAATGGTCTCGTCTTCGCACCAATCCTTGGCGTAGTAGCCGCCCATGATGCCCTGCAGTTCCGGGAACTCGAACACCATGCGCGTGACCAGATCGGCCTTGCACAGCTCGGCAGCACGGCGAGCATTCTGGGTGGACTCGCCGACTTCATCGGCGATCTTGTCGGCTATTGCCGCGATCCTGGCAGATTTGTCTGCCACGGAACCCAAGCCCTTCTGGAACAGCAGCTGCCTGAGCGCGGCTAGGTGCGCGTCCAGCGGCTGTTTGCGGTCCTGGTCCCAGAAAAACAGCGCGTCCGCCAGGCGTGGCCTGACCACCCGCTCGTTGCCGGCAATCACCTGGGTTGCATCACGGGACTCGATGTTGGAGATAGTGATGAAATACGGCAGCAGACGCCCGTCCGCGCCGAACACCGGAAAGTAGCGCTGGTTATGCTCGATGGTGGCGATGATGACCTCGGGTGGCAGTGCCATGAAGCGCGCCTCCATGCGGCCGGAGATCACCACCGGCCACTCCACCAGCGCCGTGACCTCGTCCAGCAACGCCTCGGTGATGCGCGCGTGTCCGCCGAGCCTTGTCGCCTCGGCCTCGACCAGGCGGCGGATCTCGGCCCGCCGCGAAGCGAAATCCGCCCACACCTTGGCGTGGCGCAGCTTGTCTTCGTAGAACGCGGCATTGGCCAGCGCGATCGGCTCCGGCGCGTGGAAGCGGTGGCCGTAGCTGACGCGGCCGGCTTGCAGACCGAAGCGCGCCAGCGGGACGACATCGCCGCCGTACAGCGCGCAAATCCATTGCACCGGGCGCACGAAGGTCTCTGTGCCCGTGCCCCAGCGCATGCGTTTGGGCACCAGCGCGTCCATGGCCGCAAAGCTCTCCTCGACGATCTCGGGCAGCAGCTCCAGGGTGGCGCGCCCGGGCTGCACGCTGCGGTACACCAGCCAGGCGCCCTTGTCGGTCTCTAGCCTTTCCAGCTGCTCGAACGCCACGCCGCAGGATTTGGCGAAACCCAGCGCCGCCGGCGTCGGCTGGCCGTCCTTGTAGGCGGCGCCGAGGGCCGGGCCGCGGCGCTCGACGGCCTGTTCCGGTTGGCGCGCCGCCACCTCGTGCAGCAGCACGGCCAGCCGGCGCGGCGTCGCATAGCTGCGCGCCGGCGCGTGCGAAACGCCGCGTCGCGCGAGGCCTTGCGTGACACCCTGCGCAAATGCGGTCGCCAGCGGCTGCACGTAACGCGCCGGCAGGTCCTCGCAGCCGATCTCGAGCAGCAGGTCGTGCTTCATGAAGCGGCCCGGGACGGCAGCGGCTCGAAACCGGCGATTTTCGCGCGGGCGTCGTAATACGCGCGCGCCACGGCCTGCGCCAGAGCGCGCACGCGCAGGATGTAGGCCTGGCGCTCGGTGACCGAGATCGCCTGGCGTGCATCGAGCAGATTGAAGGCATGCGAGGCCTGCAGCACGCGCTCGTAGGCCGGCAGCGGCAGCCCCTTATCGATCAGGCCGGCGCATTCCCGCTCGGCGACCGCGAAGCGCTCGAACAACGCGGCGGTGTCGGCGTGCTCGAAGTTGTAGGCCGACTGCTCGACCTCGTTCTGGTGATAGACGTCGCCGTAGGTGACGATGCGGCCGCCGACATCGGACCACACCAGGTCGTAGACGCTTTCCTTTTTCTGCAGGTACATCGCCAGCCGCTCGAGCCCGTAGGTGATCTCGCCGCTGACCGGCCGGCACTCCAGGCCACCGACCTGCTGGAAATAGGTGAACTGCGTGATCTCCATGCCGTTCAGCCACACCTCCCAGCCCAGGCCCCAGGCGCCGAGCGTGGGCGACTCCCAGTTGTCCTCGACGAAGCGGATGTCGTGGGTGAGCGGGTCGAAGCCCAGCGCCGCCAGGGAGTCCAGGTAAAGTTGCTGGAAGTTGGCCGGCGAAGGCTTCATCAGCACCTGGAACTGGTAGTAGTGCTGCAGCCGGTTGGGGTTCTCGCCGTAGCGGCCATCGGTGGGCCGCCGGCTGGGCTGCACATAGGCCGTGTTCCAGGGCTCCGGACCGATGGCGCGCAGGAAGGTGGCCCAGTGGAAGGTGCCGGCGCCCATCTCCATGTCCATCGGCTGGACGATGACACAGCCCCGTTCGGCCCAGAACTGCTGCAGCTTGAGGATGAGGTCCTGAAAAGTCATCGCTATTCTGGCCGTTTGGGAGTAGGATCGCGGACGCGATCGCTGGGCCCGCGCTGGCGCGTCAAAGGCGCGCCAGTATAGCGAAGGCCTTCGGTGCTGGCATAAGATGCCAAGCCGTGCGGCCAAGCCCAGGGAGGGCCGGTTCGCACCACAACGGTACGCCCCAACACAGGGCGCGCACCGTTGTGGGGCAAAACGGATGCTGCAGGGGCCTAAATCCCCTGAAATCCGGAGCTTATAGTTGGCATGTTTTCTGCCTTGTAGAGGGGCATTCCGGAAATCGCCTGAGCGTGTCTGCCGCCGTGGCTTGCGGCAGAGGGCTGAGGCCATTTCCGGACCCCAAACCGCGCCCGCCGGCGTGGCCACGCATACGACCACTTCTCTGGAGGACTGCACATGTCGAAGTCGGGCAACGACGTACTGAAGATGATCAAAGAGCAGAACGTGAAGTTCATCGACTTCCGCTTCTGCGACACGCGCGGCAAGGAGCAGCACGTCACCGTGCCGGCGCACACGGTCGACGCCGATCTGTTCGAGCACGGCAAGATGTTCGACGGCTCCTCGATCGCGGGCTGGAAGGGCATCAACGAGTCCGACATGATCCTGATGCCGGAGCCCGACACCGCCACCCTCGACCCGTTCTTCGAGGAGACCACACTCGCCCTGACCTGCGACGTGATCGAGCCCTCGACCATGCAGGGCTATTCGCGCGACCCGCGTTCGCTGGCCAAGCGCGCCGAGGCCTACCTCAAGAGCACCGGCATCGGCGACACGGCCTTCTTCGGCCCGGAGAACGAGTTCTTCATCTTCGACGGCGTGCGCTGGGGCGCGGACATGTCCGGCAGCTTCGTGCACATCGACTCCGAAGAGGCGGCCTGGAACGCCGGCAAGGAGTACGAGGGCGGCAACATGGGCCACCGCCCGGTCGTGAAGGGCGGTTATTTCCCGGTACCGCCGGTGGACAGCCTGCAGGACGTGCGCTCGGCCATGTGCCTGGCGCTCGAGCAGATGGGCATGAAGACCGAGGTGCACCACCACGAGGTCGCCACCGCCGGCCAGTGCGAGATCGGCGTGCTGTTCAACACGTTGACGCGCAAGGCCGACGAGGTGCTGCGCCTGAAATACGTGGTGCAGAACGTCGCCCACGGCTACGGCAAGACCGCGACCTTCATGCCCAAGCCCATCGTCGGCGACAACGGCAACGGCATGCACGTGCACCAGTCGCTGTCCAAGGACGGCAAGAATCTGTTCAGCGGCAACGGCTACGGCGGCCTGTCGGACACCGCGCTGTACTACATCGGCGGCATCCTCAAGCACGCGCGTACGCTGAACGCCTTCACCAATCCGGGTACCAACAGCTACAAGCGCCTGGTACCGGGTTTCGAAGCGCCCGTGATGCTGGCCTACTCGGCCCGCAACCGCTCGGCCTCGATCCGCATCCCCTACGTCAGCAACCCGAAGGCGCGCCGCATCGAGGTCCGCTTCCCGGACTCGCTGGCCAACCCCTACCTCGCGTTCGCGGCCATGATGATGGCCGGCCTGGACGGCATCCAGAACAAGATCCACCCGGGCGAGCCGATGGACAAGGACCTGTACCACCTGCCGCCGGAAGAGGACAAGAAGGTGCCGCGTGTGTGCCACAGCCTCGACATGGCGCTGGAGCATCTGGACAAGAACCGCGAGTTCCTGACCCGCGGCGGCGTGTTCAGCGACGACCTGATCGACGCCTACATCGATCTCAAGATGCAGGAGGTCACGCGCTTCCGCATGACCACGCATCCGGTCGAGTTCGAGATGTATTATTCGATGTAACGCTTCGCGTTCATCGAATAACAAAGCGTTTTTCCACAACCCCCGTGGCGACACGGGGGTTTTTCTTTGGCCGCGCGCGGAACCGGCCCGGCATTGCCGGCGTCTCAGTTACAGGCTAGGGTTCCGGGTATGGACATGCGCAGACTGGCTGGGCTGGTGTTCGCGCTGCTGCCGCTGGCGGCGGGCGCGGAGGTCTACAAGTACGTGGACGAGAACGGCGTGGTGCGCTATACGGACAAGCCCCCGCATCAGGATGCCAAGCCGGTGGAATTGCCGGCCGTCCAGACCTATACCAGCGACGATGGCTATGTGCGTGACGATACCGGCCTGGCGGAGGAGCCGGCTGCGGTGCCGGACGAGGCCGCCTATCGCAGCGTGCAGCTGATCTCGCCAGCCCCCGACGAGGTGTTCCAGAACGCCGATCCCAAGGTGACCGCCAGTGCGCAGGTGGAGCCCGGCCTGCAGCCCGGACACCGGCTGGTGTTCCTGGTGGACGGCCAGTCCTACCCGGCGGCACCGGGCCAGAGCAGCCTGGTACTCAGCGGCCTGGCGCGCGGCAGCCACACATTGCAAGCCGTCGTGATGGACGACAGCGACCGGGTGCAAGCCGAGTCGCAGTCGCTCAGCTTTCACTTGAGCCCGCCCAGCGCTCTGCAGCCTTCTCCGATCAACGCCCTGCCCAAGCTGCCCTAGCAACGCACCATGATGGTGCGTCATTTCGGGCTATGTTCTAATGCACCGAAAGTGATCAGGCCATGGCCTGAGTTTTGCTTTCTGGCGATGCATGAACCCGCCTCGAAAACCCGCCGCGCAGGGCTCGGATTTCGTGCTGGAGAATCTGAGCACGGCGGTCCTGTGCCTGGATACCGAGCTGGCGGTGACCTATCTGAATGCCGCCGGCGAGATGCTGTTGGGTGTGTCCGCGCGCCAGGTGGAGCGCCAGCCGCTGGCCCAGGCCATTCCGGCCCTGCAGGCCCAGGCACCACGCCTGCGCCAGGCGCTCAAGGAGGGCGCGGCCTACACCGAGCGCGAACTACGCCTGTCGCTGCCGGGCGAGCCGGCCATCGTCGACTGCACCGTCACGCCGTTCAGCGACGGGCGGGGCGCGCGCGGGCTGCTGCTGGAGTTCTTCGCCCAGGACCGCCACCTGCGCATCTCGCGTGAGGGCCAGATGGTGGCCCAGCAGCAGGTCAGCCGCGAGGTGGTGCGCGGACTTGCGCACGAGATCAAGAACCCGCTCGGCGGCCTGCGCGGCGCCGCCCAGCTGCTGGAGCGCGAGCTGGCCGAGCCGGCGCTGAAGGATTACACCCGCATCATCATCGGCGAGGCCGACCGGCTGCAGAAGCTGGTGGATCGGCTGCTGGGCCCCAACAAGCCGCCGCAGCTCGCCAGCGTCAACTTGCACCAGCCGCTGGAGCACGTGCGCCAGCTGATCGAGGCCGACCTGTCCGACGAAGTCACCATTACGCGCGATTACGATCCCAGCATCCCGGAGCTGAAGGCCGACCCCGAACTCCTGATCCAGGCCTTCCTCAACATCCTGCGCAACGCCGTGCAGGCCGTGGGCGAAGAGGGCCACATCACCTTGCGCACCCGTGCGCGCCGACGCCTGACCCTCGGCGGCAAGACCCACCGGCTGGTGGCGCAGGTGGACATCGTCGACGACGGGCCGGGCATCCCGGCGGCGCTGCAGGAGCAGATCTTCTACCCGCTGGTGACCACCCGGCCCGAGGGCACCGGGCTGGGCTTGCCGATCGCGCAACACCTGATTCACAGCCACGGCGGTTTGATCGAGTGCCAGAGCCGGCCGGGCGAGACCGTGTTTTCCATTTACCTGCCACTGGAGTAGCGACAGATGTCGGAGGGACTCAACGTCTGGGTGGTGGACGACGACCACGCGATCCGCTGGGTGCTGGAGAAGGCGCTCAAGGGCGCGGGCTTCCGCGTTACCAGTTTCCCGGGCGCGGCCGAGTTGCTGGAAGAGTTCGAGAACGACGCGCCGGACGTGCTGCTGAGCGACATCCGCATGCCGGGCGTCAACGGCCTGGAGCTCTTGGCGCGGCTGCGCGCGCAGCACCCGCAATTGCCCATCATCATCATGACCGCGCATTCCGACCTGGACAGCGCGGTGGCCGCCTACCAGGGCGGGGCCTTCGAATACCTGCCCAAGCCCTTCGACGTGGACGAGGCGGTGGCGCTGGTGCGCCGCGCAGCGCAGCGTGCCCAGGGTGGCGCCGAACCGCCGCCGCCGGCCGCCAGCGGCGCGCTGCTGATCGGCGAGGCGCCGGCGATGCAGGAGGTGTTCCGCGCCATCGGCCGGCTCAGCCACTCGCACATCACGGTGCTGATCACCGGTGAGTCCGGCACCGGCAAGGAGCTGGTGGCGCGCGCGCTGCACGAGCATTCGCCGCGCGCCCAGCGTCCGTTCATCGCGATCAACACCGCGGCGATCCCCAAGGATCTGATGGAGAGCGAGTTCTTCGGCCACGAGCGCGGTGCTTTCACCGGCGCGGCGGCGCAGCGCCGCGGGCGCTTCGAGCAGGCCGACGGCGGCACGCTGTTCCTGGACGAGATCGGCGACATGCCGGCCGATCTGCAGACGCGGCTGCTGCGCGTGCTGCAGGACGGCAGTTTCTACCGCGTCGGCGGCCACACGCTGGTCAAGGTCGACGTACGCATCATCGCCGCTACCCACCAGAACCTGGAGAAGGCGGTGGCGGAAGGCCGCTTCCGCGAGGACCTGTTCCACCGCCTGAACGTGATCCGTGTGCGTGTGCCAGCATTACGCGAGCGGCGCGAGGACATTCCACTGCTGCTGCGCCATTTCCTGTTGCGCTCGGCGCAGGAGCTGCGGGTAGAGCCCAAGCGGCTTACGCCCGAAGTGGCCGACTACCTCCAGAATCTCGCCTGGCCCGGCAACGTCCGTCAGCTGGAGAACGTCTGTCGCTGGATCACGGTGATGGCGCCGGCGCAGGAGATTCACCTGCAGGATCTGCCGGCCGACCTGCACAAGGCCGAATCACGCGCCGCCGCGGCGGCGCCCGCGCTCGCCGGCGAATCCCAGGAATGGCCGGCGCTGCTGCGGCAATGGGCGGAACAGCGCCTGGCCAGCGGCGGCGATGACCTGGTCGGCGTGGCCACGCCGCTGCTGGAGCGCACGCTGATCGAAGTGGCCCTGAAACAGACCCATGGCCACCGCCAGGATGCGGCCAAGCTGCTCGGCTGGGGCCGCAATACCCTGACCCGCAAGCTCAAGGAGCTGGGAATGGGCAACGGCGGCGAGGACTAGTGTTGCCGTTCCAAAATGTCTTTCGTCATTCCGGACAAGCCCGCGCAGCGGGCGCGATCCGGAATCCAGGGTCTTTACAAGGCATTGGGCCCCGGCCCCCGCCGGGGGGACGGAATAATCAAAGGCGCCCTGGCTACCTGCAGGACCGCTACTGCCGCCCGTTGCTCTGCATCAGCTTGCGGGTGTTGGGCGGGTCGCCGGTGACCAGGCGTGAGCCGTTCTTGTAGGTGAAATATTTCCAAACCCAGGTCAGGAACACGCTGATGCGCTGCTCCGGATCGATCAGCGCCCAGATGTGGACCCCCGCCCAAGTGAACCAGGCGAACACGCCGCTGACCTTGACCACGCGCAGATCGCCCACGGCCTTGTTACGTCCGATCACGGCCATCGAACCCAAGTCGCGGTAGCGGAACGGCGGCATGGATTGTCCGCGCGCGCGGCGCTGCAGCAGGCGCGCGAGATAGCGGCCCTGCTGGATCGCGCCCTGGGCGACACCGGGCACCGGCTGGCCGTCGGCACGCTTGACGTGCGCCAGGTCGCCGGCGACGAAGATGTCCGGGTAGCCCGGCAGCGACAGGTCGGGCTGGACCATGACCTTGCCGGACCGGTCGAGCGCAACCCCGGTGCGCCGGGCCAGCACCTCGCCGAAGGCCGAGGCCTTGACGCCCGCCGCCCACAGTACGGTCTCGGCGGCGATGCTCTGCGAGTGCTCGCCGATGCGCATGCGCACGCTGCCGGGGCCGACCTCCTCGACGATCGCCTGGGTGATGACGGTGACGCCCAGCGCCTCCAGCTGCCGGCGCGCCTTGGCGCGCAGTTTTTCCGGATAGGTCGGCAGCACATGCGGCGTGCCCTCGACCAGCAGGATCTTCGCCTCGCGCGGGTCGATGCTGCGGAAATCCTTGACCATTGTGCGGTGCGCCAGCTCGCCCAGCGCGCCGGCCAGTTCCACGCCGGTGGGGCCGGCGCCGACCACGACGAAGGTGAGCAGTGCCTGGCGCTGCTCGGCGCTGGTGGCCAGCTCGGCGCGCTCGAAGGCGCTGAAGATGCGGCGCCGCATCTCCAGCGCGTGCTCGACGGTCTTCAGGCCCGGCGCGTAGTCGCGCCAGTGGTCCTTGCCGAAATAGTGGTGCTTGACGCCGGTGGCGACGATCAGCGTGTCGTAGGAGGTCTCGCCGCCCTCGAAGTACACCATCTTGCGAGCCGGGTCGAGGTCGTAGGCGGTGGCCATCAGGGTCTGCACGTTCCGGAAGCGGCGCAGCACCACGCGCTGCGGCGTGGCGATGTCGCCCACCACCAGCGAGCCGGTGGCGACCTGGTACAGCAGCGGCTGGAACAGGTGGAAGTTGCGCTTGTCCAGCAGGGTGACCCGGAAGCCGGCGGTGCCAGCCCGTCGGCCCAGCGCACGCGCGGCGAACAGGCCGGCGAAGCCGCCGCCGACGATGACGACGTGATGGGGCTGGGGGGCGGGGGTGCTCATGGGAACGGCAACAACGGAAAAGGCGCGGAATTATACACGCGACCCGTGTCGTACGGCCGCGCAGCGCGCTTTTACTGATCAGGTCACCCAATAGTGCGCACTTCGAGGGGCATGCCGATCGATTCCGTCATCCCGGCGCAGGCCGGGATGACGGCAAGAAGTCACGCACTATTTGACGGGCCGATCAGAAAGGCAGAACACCCCGGTCGGCGAAGCGGCGAGCGTGGAAGGCGTAGCGGGCGCTGTGCGCCAGGTCGTTCAGGTAGGACGCATTGACCGCGCTGCCGATCACCGCGCCCAGCACCGGCACGACCCCGGCGGCCTTGCGCCGGGCCAGGTTGAGCCCGAGCTTCTGCGCCAGGTTGTTCAGGCTGAACACCGCCGCGTGCTTGCCGAACTCGCGTTGCGCGGCGCGCTCCAGACCGTCGCGGAAGGCGGCCTCGTCCGGTTCGCGCTGCGCG
>DATLYR010000106.1 GCA_035574475.1 Nevskiales bacterium
CGCGACCAAGCTGATCTGGCTGGCGCTCCGCAACATCACCGCCGACTGGAGTCGCGCCACTCGCGAATGGAAAGCCGCCATGAACCAATTCGCGATACTCTACGGCGACCGGTTCACGCTGGCGCGAACCTGACCGGACGCCCACCGAGAAATGAAAACCGCCTCACACACAAAAATTCAGACAAGCCCAAGGACCCTGCCAACTACACCAAGTCCCAACTGGCCGGGGTGCCACGCTTGACGTCGCACTTCACTCTCCGCCCGATCAAGGCTTCGAGGTACTTGGGTGGCAGGCCCAGACCTGGCCTGATAGCACGCAGATTCTCTGGGCTCAAGACATCGCCCGCCTTCAAATCCTTGACGATATATAGCGAACGCCGGAATTGAAGAGACTTTTTTTCCTGCTCAGTTGGTCCATAACGCACCGTCCCCAGTGCCTGCTGCGCACGTGCGGTTTCTTCAACCAGCGCGCTCAGTTCTTTCGGCTCCAGCGAGAAGGCGGAGTCCACGCCACCTTCATCGCGGCTCAAGGTGAAATGCTTCTCAATGACGGTCGCGCCCAACGCCACACTGGCTATAGCCGCACCCAGTCCCAAGGTATGATCGGATAATCCAACTTGGCATGCGAAGCGCCTGGCTAGATCCGGGATCGTAAGCAGATGACTGTTTTCCGGGCTGGCCGGATAGGTACTGGTACATTTCAGGAGCACGAGGTCACGACAACCCGCTTCGCGTGCCGCCTGCACGCTCTCTTCGAGCTCCGCTAATGTAGCCATGCCCGTCGAAATAATCATCGGCTTGCCGGTAGCGGCCACCTTGCGGATCAGCGGGATATCGGTATTTTCGAAAGAAGCGATCTTGTAGCAAGGCACTTCGAGTTCTTCGAGAAAGTCTACGGCCGTTGCATCAAAAGGGGAGCTGAAACCCACCATCCCATGCTCACGGCAACGTTCAAAGATGGGCTTATGCCATTCCCACGGTGTGTGCGCAGCGTCGTACAACCTGTACAGCGACGTGCCTTTCCACAAACTCTCCGGATCTTTGATGAAGAACTCTCCCTCTTCAAGATCGATAGTCATCGTATCCGCGGTATAAGTCTGGATTTTGAGGCCATGTGCTCCGGCTTTGGCCGCCGCATCGACGATCTCGATCGCGCGCGAGAATGAGCCATTATGGTTAGCAGACATTTCTGCAATCACGAATGGCGCATGACTGGGACCAATAACAAAACGCCCTATTCTGATGTCTTGCTTGAAGCTCATCGCCTTAACCGTTTTATGTATGTTTCTGGCCCCTGTTCATAGCCGGCCTCAATGAACGCGCGCGCAGACGCCTTATTGTCGGGCAGGACTTCGGCAATAACAGTACGCACTTCGGGATGATGATGGTCCAACCAACGATCCCCAGCCAGTAGGATACGTGGGCCAAGACCCTGTCCTGAATGACCTGGTACCAAGTAAATCGATACTGTGGCACTCGTGCCACACCTATCGTATCGCAATACTCCGACCGGCCTATCATTTTGCTCGGCGATGAGCAGGTCGCGCGCCTGATCTGCCAGTACACTCATCAACCAGGTTCTGTGCGTATCCAATCCTATGGGTGCAGAATCATGCGAATACCGACGCACCTCTTCGGCGTTGCGCCACTGATGTAGTGCATCGCTGTCTGCCGCCGTAGCGCGCCTCAGGACCAGCGGTGCTGCCGAAAGTTCGCGCGCGACTCGCTCTGCACCACGCCCATCTACCAACCCGGCGCTTATCCGGCTCATTTCACATAGGCGATCCGGATTCGCCATCAACATAGTGATGGCGCCTGCAATAACTTGCGGCGAAAGATCTCGAGCTGGCAGCTCAATTATCGCGCCAAGTTCTGCCATGGCGGCGGTCTGAACACGCTGGTTTGGGGCGACTGCTATAACAATGCTGGGCAGCCCCAGGCAAGCTCGCTCCCATGTATTGGTGCCACCCGCACCGATCACTAGGTCGCTAGCCGCTAGCAAGCTGGCCATGTCCAGCACATCGCAGTGGAATCGGACATCCGGCATTTCTCGACATCTCCTCTCGATGTCGCCACGGTGCACGTTGATACTGCCGACCACTACATCGACCTGGAATCGCCGCTTCTTGATTAAATCCAACGCATCAAGAGCGATAGATGTGTAATTACCTGGATCACTACCACCCAAAAACACCAACAGACGATTGACTTTACCTGTATGTACAGGCTTTTTTGTGCGTTCGCGGATGAACTCCGAACGCAGAAGCGCATAACGCGGACCGAGCAAACGCCGGCACAGCACGGGCACAAGTTTCTGGTAACGTTCCGCTGCTCCGCTATCCAGTGTTTGATCGAGCAGTAGATCGCAGACATGCGCGCGGTCTGCGAGGTCGTCGATCACGAAGAGTCTTCCCACATGCTCGCGTACCAACTGCTCCCACGTGGCGTCGATTCCGTAATGATCTACGATTAACCAGTCAACATCGCCCAGGGTGGTTAGCGTTCTTATGGTCTCTTTCGCGTCCTCTAGTGGCCCCATGCGCAGCCAATGGCTATGTGCCAAACTACCCGTGCATGACGAGCTGTTGGCAGGTTGCATACAAATCGATTCAAAACCTGCTGATCTGATACGTGCAATAAGGGAATCTGGCATCTGCCGAGCAATGAATTTCACCTCCATGCCGGAGCGAGCCAGAACCTCCGCGAGCGCGAGGCAACGCATTACATGCCCGCTACCTATTGAGGTAGATGCATCAGTGCGAATTAGGACCCTCACGCATCCTTCTCAAGCAAAAACCATGTCGTGTCATCCTGTGGAAAATTCGGATCTCGATGATAGGTAAAGCCGTAGTCCACAAGACGTAATTGGTTGAAGCGATCAAGCAGTTCGCCAGCAAAATCCCTCTTAAACAATTTGTCATCCTGACCATGGTAGGGCACTGTAACGGGAGTCGGATTAAAATATTCAACAACGCAAATATAGCGACCAGAAGACGCGTATAGCGCGTCATACACCCGCGGCAAGCAACCCGGATTAATGTGAATCAGCACCCCTTTGATCAAAACAAAATCCCATTGTCTGCTAGGCTCAAAATCCAGAATCGATTGATGAAAAACTTCGGCATGTCCCCACTGCACGAGACTTTCAGCAGCTGTTTTATTGATCTCGATTGCAGTCAACTCGGCTGCTGGTAGCAAATTGCGTATCGCACGCAGGTTCAGTCCGATATTGGCGCCAAATTCGATGACCGAGGCAACACCCAAAGTACGCGCAAGGATTCTAGAAAACAGTGCTGTATTGCTTGCTATCCATTTATCGCCAATGTTACGGTTTGAGTAAGCGTTGCCAAACTCCCCAGCCCAGAATTTTTCCTGTTCTGTTTTAAATGAGCTGCTCACAAGGCCTCCTAGGAACCGACCTTTTTTTGCTCGATATGGGAATTGATCTTGACCAAATCTGGTCTGTGCTGAAGCAGCTCAAGAATGTTAGCAGTCGTAACTTGCCTACCTGAGCGATCCAATTCTGTGTACACCGCTTTGATGAACTGCCAATCTTCTTCCGTATCGAGCGTCCAACGGTGATCTGACAAGTCCGGCTCGCCGCGAAGCTGACCCAAGCGAAATTTCTCAGGATGACCGTACAAATATGGAGTGACATGCTCACGCTCGTGCGCGAAAGTTGCCTCGCGATATGCTCGTTGTAGTGCGTCGTACGAGAATACCTCTACATCGAGTCCGCGTGGGTACGTCCTTTCAAGCGTATTACTAAAATAGTCGAAGGGTCTTCCAGAATTGGCAGCCCCCTTAAAAGATCGCAAAACCTCCCCAATGATTACCGCATCAATAAACGGACAATCGGCCGTGATCCGTACAACGATATCGGCCCGTTCCGTCATTGCAGCCAAGTAATAACGCGAGAGTACGTCATATTCGCTGCCGCGGCACACGCTGGCCCCGTACCGCATAGCCTCAGCAGCCAGTACATCGTCCGGTGTAGATGTTGTGGTCGCCACAACTACAGCATCCAAGATCGGACAAGCCGCAACACGTTGGATCACGTGCGCAAGAACACTTCGATCACCGAGCACTCTCATTACCTTTCCCGGTAAACGTGTCGCCCCCATGCGAGCTTGGATAATCGCGACAGTTTTCATGTCAGAAGCTTGTGGAGATTTGATATAACGTAATCCTGATCCTCTTCAGTCAGCCCCGAATAAATAGGCAAGCTGATTGCTTGAGCATAGTAGGCTTCGGCTTCAGGAAAGTCCCCGTACTTGAAGCCCAGTGATTGGTAATACGGTTGTGTATGCACCGGAATGTAATGTACATTCACGCCGATGCCGGCAGATCTCATGCCATCAAATATTCTCCTCCGGTTTATACCTGGTGCCATTTTGACAACATACAGGTGCCAGGCAGATGTGCTGTCCACGGACTGCCAAGGTGTCTGCAGGGGCAAACCAGTAAGCATGTAATCGTAACGCTTCGCGAGCTCGCGGCGACGCGCAAGCATCTTTTGAAGGCGACGCAGTTGACTGCTACCTAAAGCACACTGAATGTCAGTAATACGGAAGTTGTAACCGAGGCTATGCTGCTCGTAATACCAGGCCCCCTGATCGGCCCTTTTCAAGGTTGCAGAATCACGAACAACCCCATGACTTCGTAACTGCTTGAGGCGCTGGTACAGCTCGGCATCACGAGTCAAGACCATACCACCTTCGCCTGTCGTTAGTATCTTGACCGGATGAAAGCTGAAAACAGTGACGTCTGAAAATCGACAGTTGCCGACCGTGCTACCGAGATAGCATGCCCCCACGGCATGCGATGCATCTTCTATGACTCGAAAATTATAGCGATCTGCGAGATGCTTGATCGCGCGCATTTCGCATGGCTGACCGGAAAAGTGTACCGGTACAACAATTTTCGGCAGTGTTCCTGCTTTCTCAGCGAGGCGCAGCTTTTCTTCGAGCGCAGTAACAGAAAGATTGTAGGTACGAGGATCAATGTCGACAAAATCAACATTGGCACCACAATAACGCGCGCAGTTCGCCGAAGCGACGAAAGTATTGGGAGACGTCCAAAGCCAGTCGCCGGGCCCGAGGTCCAACGCGAGACACGCCAGATGCAGAGCAGAAGTCGCGCTGTTCACGGCTACTGCGTATGGAGCACCACAGTATCCCGCAAAGTCTTGCTCGAATTTCTCGACCGCGGGCCCCTGGGT
Source organism: Nevskiales bacterium (assembly GCA_035574475.1). Lineage (NCBI taxonomy): Bacteria > Pseudomonadati > Pseudomonadota > Gammaproteobacteria > Nevskiales > Nevskiales bacterium. The sequence continues at coordinate 5,222 of DATLYR010000106.1, forward strand.
CAACCAGTCTGAGTGCAGAACTTCGATAACGGCTTGGATATCCTCCTCACTGATGTCTTGGCGACCATAGGGAATCGGACGCATTAGTTCACCAGCTTGCGGATTTCGTCTACAGACAAGAAATGAGGGTTGGTTCCAGAGTCATACTCGAAACCGTCCGGTACTGGGGTGCCATGCTCTCCTATGTTGTTAATTCTGTAATCAACTGGCGCCATAAAAGTGATCGTCGGACGGATAAGGTAGTGATCTTCGAACTCAAGTGTGAGATGTGAGTCATCCAACGGACACATGACCTCATGAAGTTTTTCTCCAGGACGTATGCCGATAATGAATGTGGGCATGCCTGGCGCGAGCGCCTCAGCCAGGTCCGTGATTCTAGCCGAAGGAATCTTGGGGATGAAAAGCTCGCCACCCTGCATGCGCTCAAAGCTTTTTAAGACAAAGTCCACGCCCTGCTGAAGGGTAATCCAGAAGCGGGTCATACGCGGGTCTGTAATTGGGAGCGCTGAGGCGCCCTCGTCGATTAGCTTACGAAAAAACGGCAGGACGGAACCACGTGAACCCACAACGTTGCCATAACGAACTACCGCAAAACGGGTGCGGTGTCTGCCCGCCATGTTGTTGGCCGCCACGAACAGTTTGTCAGAGGCTAGCTTGGTCGCGCCGTATAGATTGATTGGATTGGCGGCCTTGTCGGTGGAAAGAGCCACCACCTTGAGCACCTCGTTGTCAATCGCAGCAGCTATGACGTTCTCGGCGCCATGCACATTGGTCTTGATGCACTCCATTGGGTTATATTCTGCAGCCGGGACCTGCTTAAGCGCGGCTGCGTGGATTACATAATCAATGCCCTTCATGGCCTGTCGTAGGCGCTCCGGATCACGGACATCGCCGATAAAATACCGCATCGCTGGAGCAGCAAATTCTTGAGCCATTTCGAACTGCTTGAGCTCATCTCTCGAAAAAACTACGAGACGTGCGGGTTGGTAACGATCAAGTAGTGTGCGCACGCACTGCTTGCCGAAAGACCCGGTCCCCCCCGTAATTAAGATTGATTTACCATTAAACATTTCCGTGCACCTCGGACGCTGCCAGCATCATTGTGCCGCCTCGATCACGATTAGCTGGTCACTTAGCAGCCAGTATCGTATTGGCTTGTTAAGTAATCGTTGAATTGTATTTAATTTGTGTTCGATCACGTCTTGTTTGAACCCATAAAATTTTTGATGGTTTGCTATGCGGGCTTGTTTACGACGTGAAAGTGGAGCCGCCCACTCGCGTGGCAACTCACGCAAGCGTGCGTATGCTTCCCGCGCTTGCACTATAAGATGACCATCGCATTGCCGCGGTGGCCCCACAGTAGATAGTGCCTCTTCCATCGTCTCTAGTAGTGGCCCAAAAGCATCATGGCTGAAATTAGCCAGCAGCCGTCGTCCCCAGACAGTAGACGATGCGTTAAGGCCGACACTTCTACCTCGCACCATACTGTCTACTGCCAGGAGTACGTCATCTTCGCTGCGACACCGTGCGCCGATCTCGTTAGGTACCACCTGATCAAACTCAGGATCATCAGTAGCACGGAAGCTGATTACCGGTTTATCAGCAAAATGGGCTTCGATTGCAGTCGTACACCCATCATGGAGCAATGCTTCAGCCGCAATAATCCATGGGCCCACCGGGCCTTCATAGACTACGTGCACGTTGTCAATATTTCGAAAAGCCTGCCTGTAAAAATCAATCGATTCCGACGGATGCGGGCGTAGAACTATTGGCAGCTCGGGAAATTCGATGTGCAGCCGGTGAACTAGCGCGACAATGCCCGCGATGATATTCATGCTCTTAGCCCACAGGCGCACAGTGCGCATATGTTTGGCTGTATCTGACGATAGATAGCCCAGCATGGGATGAAATGCCCCAGCGATACCGCGACTATTGTTTCCCCGACTCTGGTTGGTATTAATCAGCAGGAAACAGCCGTAGCGGTCACGCAGCTGCTGCGCCTCGTAAGCGTAATATTCTCTGAAACGTGGTTTATAGATATCAAAGCGTGGATGTCCGGTAGCTCGCATTCTTGCAGCCAGCATCGGCCATCTTTGGCGATAGTACTCGTTCTGAAAATCGCCCCAGTGACAGAGCCAGTCACTGGGCTGGAGCCAAACAAAATCAGTGGCAGCCTGACGATCGAGTTCTGCACGCCATTGTGCTTCGCCACCCGGAAAAATCGCACCCTCCTCTTGCAGGTACACGTACGCAAAGCCTTTTTCCTTGAGGCACTTGTAATAGCGCAGTACGTTGGGATGCCGATAAAAAATATGTTTGCCCACATACAAACCGCCGTACATGTTCCTTATCATTCGATTGATACGCTGCATATTGCCGATATAGATTCGGCGATTAGAGTTGACGAACATTGCAGCGAGAAACAACCGAAAATCTAGCTCGCGGTTAATGGTTTCCACTGGAAACAACACGTTATACATGGGCGCGGGCATGACTACTCGGGCTTTAAACTGGCGTTAGTGTATCAGCTGGCAACTTAAGGCCAGAATGACCTCAAAAGCGGTAGTGAGCACGATACCAAGCAGTAAACCTCCGCAATCCCTCTTCGATGGGGGTTTTTGGTGCAAAACCGGTATCCAGTTCTAAATCGGCGAGATCAGCATAGGTCGACGGCACGTCGCCCGGCTGCATCGGCAGCAGCTTGCGAATCGCCTTGCGGCCCAACGCATCTTCCAGTATCGAAATGAATCGCTCCAGTTCGACCGGGCTGTGGTTGCCGATGTTGTACAGGCGATAGGGCGCGTTGCTACCGCCCGGATCCGGTCGCTCGCCGGACCACGCAGGGTCGGGCTGCGGGATGCGGTCGAGCACGCGCACCACGCCCTCGACGATGTCATCGATGTAGGTGAAGTCGCGCCGCATTCTGCCCTCGTTGTACACCTCGATCGGCTCGCCGGCCAGGATCGCACGCGTGAACTTGAAGTAGGCCATGTCCGGCCGGCCCCAGGGCCCGTACACGGTAAAGAAGCGCAGGCCGGTGCACGGCAGCCGGTACAGGTGCGCGTAGGTGTGCGCCATCAGCTCGTTGGCCTTCTTGCTGGCGGCGTACAGCGAGATCGGATGGTCCACGTTGTCGTGTACCGAGTACGGCAGCCGGGTGTTGGCGCCGTACACCGACGAGGAGGAGGCGTACACCAGGTGCCCGACGCCCTGTTGCCGGCAGCCCTCGAGGACATTGAGGAATCCGACCAGGTTGCTCTGCACGTAGGCGTGCGGATGCTGCAGCGAGTAGCGCACCCCCGCCTGCGCCGCCATGTGCAGCACGGCGTCGAAGCGGCCCTGCGCGAAGGCGGCCTCCATCGCGGCGCGGTCCGCGAGATCGGCCTTCAGGAAGCGAAATCCCGGCCGTCCCTCGAGCCGCTGCAGGCGCGCCTGCTTCAGGCGCACGTCGTAGTAATCGTTGAGATTGTCGAGTCCGACGACCTCGTCGCCGCGCGCCAGCAGGCGCTCCGCCAGGTGATAGCCGATGAACCCGGCGGCGCCGGTGACCAGAATCCGTGCCATGCACTCTCTCGCCCGGAGCGGGGCTTGCGGGAATTGCGCAGATTAAACCACGGATAGGCCGGAATTGCAGCAGAATTCCCGTCGCATCAGGGGCTTGCACGCGGCAACCTTGGCGTCCCCTAGGGGATTCGAACCCCTGTTACCGCCGTGAAAGGGCGATGTCCTAGGCCTCTAGACGAAGGGGACGGCGTTACGGGTCCGTGCGATGAAGGTTGGTGGAGCCAGGCGGGATCGAACCGCCGACCTCTTGCATGCCATGCAAGCGCTCTCCCAGCTGAGCTATGGCCCCGGCCATCGGGAAGCGCGCAATTATAGGCAGCATCCCGAGGTGACTCAATAGCTAGCGCCCCTCTGCATAGGCGATGGCCCGTGCCACCCGCGCCAGCGTGCGCTCTCGCCCCAGCAGCCGCAGCGTCTGGTCGATGGGCGGCGACACGGAATTGCCGGCCACCGCGACGCGCAGAGGCTGGGCGACCGCACCCAGCTTGGCGCCCAGCGCTGCGGCCACGCCGTCCACCGCGCCCTGGATGGCCGCCGCATCCCAACCACCGGTGAGCCCGGTCAGCGCCGCTTGCAGCGCGCGCAGCGCCGGCAGGGTCTCGGCGTTCAGGTGCTTGGCCGCCGCCTTGTCGTCGTAACGCTCGAAGTCGCGGTAGAAGAACACGCTCTTCTCCGACATCTCCACCAGCGTCTTGCAGCGCTCGCGCTGCGCCAGCACCACCTCGGCCAGCGGCGGACCGCCGGTCACGTCCACCCCCAGGCGCTTCAAGTGCCAGTCCAGCTCGGCCGCGACCACGGCCGGCTCCGCGCTCTTGAGGTACTGGTGGTTGACCCAGACCAGCTTCTCCAGGTCGAAGCGCGCCGGCGACTGCTGCACCCGCGTGATGTCGAACAGCTCGATCATCTGCTGGCGCGTGAAGAGCTCCTGGTCGCCGTGGCTCCAGCCCAGGCGTACGAGGTAGTTCAGCACCGCCTCCGGCATGAAGCCCAGCGTGCGGTACTCGATCACGCTGACCGCGCCGTGGCGCTTGGACAGCTTGACGCCGTCGGCGCCGAGGATCATCGGCACATGGGCATACTGCGGCGGCGTCACGCCCAGTGCCTGGAGGATGTTGATCTGGCGCGGCGTGTTGTTGACGTGGTCGTCACCGCGCACCACATGGGTGATGCCCATGTCGGCGTCGTCCACCACCACGCAGAAATTGTAGGTCGGCGTGCCGTCGGCGCGGACGATGATCAGGTCGTCGAGTTCCGCGTTCTGGAACACGATGCGGCCCTTGATCAGGTCCTCGATCACCACCTCGCCGTCGGTCGGGTTCCTGAAGCGCAGCACCGGCTGCACGCCGGGCTTCGGCTCCGTGCGCTGCCGGCAGCGGCCGTCGTAACGGGGCTTTTCCTTGCGCGCCATCTGCTGGGCGCGCATCTGTTCCAGCTCCTCCCTGGAGCAGTAGCAGTGATAGGCCTTGCCCTCATCCAGCAGCTGCTGCGCCACCGCGCGGTAACGGTCGAAGCGCCGGGTCTGGAACACGGGCGGCTGGTCCGGGGTCAGGCCCAGCCATTCCATGCCCTCGAAGATCGCCCGCACCGCATCGTCGGTGGAGCGTTCGCGGTCGGTGTCCTCGATACGCAGCAGGAACTCGCCGCCGTGGCGCCGGGCATACAGCCAGGAGAACAGCGCCGTGCGCGCACCACCGATGTGCAGGTAGCCGGTCGGACTGGGCGCGAAGCGGGTACGGACGGGCATGGATTTCCGGGGCTGCGGGCCGAAGGCGCGCATTCTAGCAAATCGTTGGCAAATGGCCGGCAAATGCATGCCCGTAAATTGACTGGGTTTGCCCGGATGCGTAACATTCGCGTCCCGTTTCCGGGGCGCTTAGCTCAGCGGTAGAGCACTGCCTTCACACGGCAGGGGTCGTAGGTTCGAACCCTACAGCGCCCACCATCTTTTCCTCCCGGCGCCGGATGCTGCATGATGCAGGCGGATTCCCCGACGAGCCGCGGCGTGCGACAGATTACCCCCCAGGAACTGCAACAACGGCTGGCCATCGATTCGCCCGTGATCCTCGACGTGCGCGAGGACTGGGAGCTGGCGCAGGCCCGGCTGCCGGATTGCGTGCACATCCCGATGGGCCAGATCCCCGCGCGCTATGCGGAACTGGATGCGGGCAGGCCGGTCGTAGTGGTCTGTCATCACGGCATGCGGAGCCTGCAGGTGGCGCAGTTCCTGGAGAAGAAGGGCTTCACCGACGTCGGCAACCTCGCCGGCGGGCTCGACGCCTGGGCCGAGCAGGTCGATCCCTCGATGCCACGCTACTGAACGCCCGGATGCTACGCCCCGCCATCGCCCTGCTGCTCGCCCTGGTCTGCCCGGCCGCGCTGGCCGAGGACCTGCTGCAGGCCTACGAGCTGTCGCTGCGCAACGACCCGAAGGTTGCCGCCGACCGGGCCGCGTACGAGGCCGCGTTGCAGGCCAAGCCGCTGGCGCGCGCGCTGCTGCTGCCGCAGGTCTCGGCCGGCGTGGAGCTGTCGAAGAACCGCGACGAGATCCTGGCCAGCAGCAGCCCGATCACGCCCCTGGGCGTGGCTCGCTACGACGCCAGCGGCTATCGCGTGTCGCTGAGCCAGACCCTGTTCAACTGGTCCCAGTTCGCCCAGCTGCGGCAGGCAGACGCGCAGCTGTTCGCAGCAGAAGCCACGCTGGCAGCGGCCACGCAGGAGCAGATCCTCCGCGTGGCCACGCGCTATTTCGACGTGCTCGCGGCGGAAGACGGCCTGCGCACGGCGCAGGCCGAAAAAACCGCCATCGCCAGCCAGCTCGAGCGCGCGCGCAAGCGCTTCGAGGTCGGCATGTCGCCGATCCTCGATGTGCAGGAAACGCAGGCGCGTTACGACATCGCTATGGCGCAGGAGATCGAGGCGCGGCGCCTGCTGCGCAGCGCGCGCGAGGCACTGCGCGCCGTGACCGGCCGCTTTCCCGAAACCTTGGCCGGCCTGCGCGAGTCCATTCCCTTACAGCCGCCGGAACCGCAGGACGCCGAAAGCTGGGTGCGCACCGCCGCGCAGAACAACCTGCAAATCCAGAACGCCCAGGCGCTGTCCGACATCGCCCGGGATGAGGTCCGCAAGCAGACCGGCGGCCACTACCCGACACTGAGCCTGGTCGGCAGCTACGACTATTTCGACCGCCTCGATTCGCCCTTCGGCGGCCGCGAACAGGAGAGTGGCGTGCTCGGCCTGCAGCTGGCCATCCCCCTCTACGCCGGCGGCGGCGTGCAGGCCGGCGTGCGCCAGGCGGCGAACACCCATGCGCAGCGCCAGGCCGAGCTGGAACTCGCGCGGCGCGAGGTCGAGCGCCAGACACGCGACGCCTACGAAGGCGTGGTCGTCGGCATCAGCCGGGTCGAGGCGCTGGCGCAGGCGCTCGAGTCCAACCGCACCGCGCTGGAAACCACCGAGGCCGGCTACCGCGTCGGGGCGCGCACCGTGACCGACACGCTCGATGCGCAGAGCGCGTTGTACCGCGCCGAGCGCGATTACGCCCGCGCGCGCTACGACTACCTGCTGAACACGCTGCGGCTGAAACAGTCCACCGGGCAGCTGGCGCCGGCCGACCTGCAGGCCGTCAACGCCCTGCTGGCCGCGCCGAGCCGCCCGCAGCCGTCTGGCATCACGCCGCCGGCGCCTGGCTACCCGCCGGGCGCGGTCGTGGCGCCGGAGAAGCCCGTCAGGCTCCAGCAGCCCCTGCCGGAGACGCCGGCGCCTCCAGCAACGCCGCCACCCGCGCCAGCACCCGCGCCAGCGAACCCCGGTTCCGCTCCATGACATGACGCGCGGCGGCGCCGGCCTGGTGCCGCAGCGCGGGTGATTCCAGGCATTCGTCCACCGCCTGGACCAGCGCGTAGACATCCGCCACCTGCCGCGCGGCGCCGGCGGCTCGCAGCAGCTCGGTCATTTCCGACTGGTTGTGCATGTGCGGTCCGACCAGGATCGGCAGGCCGAGCGCGGCCGGCTCCAGCAGGTTGTGGCCGCCGACCGGCACCAGGCTGCCGCCGACGAAGGCCACGTCGGCGGCGGCGTAAAACAGGTTCAGCTCGCCGATCGTGTCCACCAGCACCACCGCCGTGCCGGGATCGCCGATCTCGCCGCGGCTGCGGCGCGCAGTGACAAAGCCCGCCGCGGCGCACAACTCGGCCACGCGCTCGAAGCGCTGCGGATGACGCGGCGCCAGCACCAGCAGCAGGTCCGGCAGGCGCTGGCGCAGGCGCGCGTGCGCGTCGAGCACCACGGCTTCCTCGCCCTCGTGCGTACTGGCCGCAATCCACACCGGCCGTGTCGCACCCCAGTCCTCGCGCAGCACCTGGGCATGTTCGGGCAGGGCGGGATCCGGACGATGGTCGAACTTCAGATTGCCGATGACCTCGACCCGTGCCGCTGGCGCGCCGGCGCGCCGGTAGCGCTCGGCATCGGCCTCGCTCTGGGCCAGCACCGCAGCGACCGGCTGCAAGGTCCTGCGCAGCAGCCCGGCACCCGGGAAACGTGAGAACCGGGCCAGCGCAGCCTCACTCAGCCGCGCGCTCACGATCAGCAGCGGGATGCCGCGCGCGGCGCAGGCCGCATACAGGTTCGGCCAGATCTCGGTTTCCAGCACCAGCGCCAGCCGCGGCTGCACGCGGGCGAGAAAGCGCGCCACTGCACCCGGCGTGTCGAACGGCAGGTAGCAGACGGTGACGCGTCCCGCCCACAGCTCACGCGCGCACTGCGCGCCGGCCGGCGTGATGCAGCTGACGGTCAGCACGTACTGCGGGTAGCGGCCAAGCAGGCTCTCGACCAGCGGGCGCGCCGCCTGCACCTCGCCCACCGAGGCCGCATGCAGCCACAGACCGCCCGGCAGCGGGGCGGGGACAAAGCCGAAGCGCTCGGCCCAGCCGCGGCGGTAGGCGGGTTCGCGCAGGCTGCACCACAGGAAATACAGCAGGATCGGTGGCAGCAGCAGGCCGAAGACGAGGCTGTAAAGGGCGCGCGGCACCGGCCGTCAGGTCTTCTTGGCGGGGCGCCTGCCGGCCTGCGGGGCG
>DATLYR010000107.1 GCA_035574475.1 Nevskiales bacterium
AAGCGGTTGAACACCAGCTGGATCGGCTCCTGGATCAGCCCCAGGCGCAGCAGCGCCGAGTTGATCAGACCGCCGTTCTGCAGCAACACGATCCAGGACGCGGTGCGCACCAGCAGCGAGGTCCAGAACGGCAGCAGCACCATGATCAGCAGCAGGTTGGCGCGGTGCGCCGGCAAGATGGAGAGCACATAGGCCAGGGGATAGCCCAGCAGCAGGGCGATCAGGGTAACCATGGTGCTGATCCACAGGGTGCGGCCGTAGATCTCGACGAAAGCCGACTCGCCGCTCTCGGCGCGCACGATGCGGCCGTCGGCGTCCCTCTTGAAATCCAGCGCCGCCAGCAGATAGTAGCCGGTCAGCGGCGCACTGTTGCGATAGAGCGTCCGCCAATAGAGCGGCTCGCCCCAGCGCTTGTCGAGGGCGATCAGCGCCTCCTTGTAGGGCGGCTGCAGATCGTCTTTGAGCTTGCCGGCGCTGTTGACCAGCAGGTTGCGAAAGCCGGTGACCTCGTAGTTGAGCCGTCGCGCAGGAGCGCCTAGCTTGCCGTCGCGCCGGCCCTCGCGCAGGTCCTGGACCAGGGCGGCGTAGACCGGCTCCGCCGGCAGCCCCTGGCCGTCCCAGGCGCGGATCGCCTGGGCGGTGCGCGGCAGGTTCTGCAGCACCTCGGGGTTGTCGACGCTGCGGTACATCATCAACACGATGGGGATCACGAAGACCACCAGCACGTAGAGGAACAGCGGCAGCACCAGGGCGAAGGCTTTGAGCTTGCTCAGGCGTTCAGCCCGGCGCAGCCGCGCCTTGAGCGAAATGCCCCCGGCGAGCGGCAGGCTGTCGGTGACGGTGCGTGACATGAGACCCCTCTCGGCGCGAGGATGAGGGTGCGGGTCGGAAACGGCAAGGCGGTTCCGGCCCGCGCCCCTGACCGCCGGTTACTTCGCTGCCCAGGCGTTGAACTGCTCCTCCAGCTCCTCGCCATTCTCTACCCAGAAATCGGTGCCCATCTGCATGGCCACCTCGAGGTTGGCGGGATCGGTGGGCAGGGTCCTGGCTACGGTCGGATCGAGCTGGGCCATCGCCTGCTTGTTGCTGGGGCCGTAGGCGATCAGGCTGGAGAACTGCTTCTGGTTCTCCGGCTTGCTGGCGAAGGCGATGAACTGCAGCGCCTCCTTAGCGTTCTTGGCGCCCTTGGGGATGGCCCAGTGGTCGAGGTCATAGATGCTCTGGTTCCACACCACCGCCAGCTTCTGCCCCTCCTTGATCGCCGCGGAGATGCGGCCATTGTAGGCCGAGCTCATCACCACGTCGCCGGCGGCCAGCCACTGCGGCGGCTGGGCACCTGCCTCCCACCACTGGATATGGGGCTTGAGCTGGTCCAGTTTCCTGAAGGCCCGCCGCACGCCCTCGGGGGTGGCCAGCACCTGGTAGACCTGGTCCATGGGTACGCCATCGGCCAGCAGGGCGATCTCCAGGGTGTACTTCGCGCCTTTGCGCAGACCGCGCTTGCCGGGGAATTTCTGCACGTCCCAGAAATCGGCCCAGGAGGCGGGGGCATTGGCCAGCTTCTCGGTGTTGTAGGCCAGCGCCACCGACCAGGTAAAGATGCCCACACCGCACGGGCTGACCGCGCCGGGCACGAAGTCGGCAGGGTTGCCGATCTGTTTCATATCGAGGGTTTCGAACAGGCCCTCGGCGCAGCCTCGGGCCAGCTCCGGGGATTCCATCTCCACTACGTCCCAGCTGACGTTCTGCGCCTCCACCATGGCCTTGACCTTGGCCAGCTCGCCGTTGTACTCGCCCGGCACCACCTTGATCCCGCTGGCCTTGGCGAAGGGTTCGTAGTAAGCCGCCTGCTGCGCTTTCTGCGCAGCGCCGCCGAAGGAGATGATGGTGAGCTCAGCCGCCTGCACCGCACCGGCGGCGAGGGTGCCGGTCAGGGCCAGGGCCAGGATACGGTAGAGTTTCTTCTGCATGCGTTCGCTCCTCTCGGTATAGGGGCCCTGGTGGTTATCGCCGGCACGCTCCCGTCCAGGGCCGACAGCGCGCCATCGCGGCATCCCTGCAGTACTCCCAGGGCGGATGGCCCGCTCAGCGCTCCTGATACCGGACGCTTGCGCATGCCGGCTGGGAAGCTCAGGCCCGCGGCGTTATAGTGATGCGGGCTAGGCTAGCACCGTCTAAAAAATTAGACAATATCTTGAATTGCAGCCCATAAACTTCTGAAACGACCCGAAAAGCGCCATCAAAACCCAGGCAAAACAAGCATGTTCCTATCATTTTATTATTAAAATCAAAGTGATAAATTTTATGATCAGTTGTCGGCACCGATGCCACCGCGCCGGCATGATTCGATATCCCGGAGGAACGCTGAATGGCCAAGCGTATGCACCGTACCGCTGATGCCCCCGATACGGCCGCCTCGCGCGAGGATGGCTTGACCTTCGATCTGGGTGCGCGCCTGCGCGCGATACGCGAGGCCCACGGTCTGTCGCAGCGCGAGCTGGCGCGCCGCGCCGGGGTGACCAACGGCATCATCTCGCTGATCGAGCAGAACAAGAGCAGCCCCTCGGTGGCTTCGCTGAAGCGCGTGCTGGACGGCATCCCGATGACGCTGGCGGAATTCTTCGCCCTGGAGCTGCCGCCCCAGGACAAGGTGTTCTACCGCGCCGACGAGCTGCTGGAGCTGACCAAGGGGCCGGTTTCCTTTCGCCAGGTGGGGGATATGCATGTGCACAACTTGCAGATCCTGCACGAGCGCTACGCCCCTGGCGCCGATACCGGCAAAGCCATGTTGCGTCACGAGGCGGAGGAAGGGGGGATCGTGATCCGCGGCCAGATCGAGCTGACCGTGGGCGACCAGAAGCGCATCCTGGGGCCGGGCGATGCCTACCTGTTCGACAGCCGCCTGCCCCATCGCTTCCGCAACGTCGGCCAGGAGGAGTGCGAGATCATCAGCGCCTGCACGCCGCCATATCTGTGAGCGTGGGGATTTGTACCGATTCCCCCACAATCCAGATATCTGTGCCCCCCTGCGCGGGAGAAGAAGCGCAGGAGCCGACGCTGTCCGACGTGGCGCTGGCAAATCGGCCGCAACGGGTCGTGAACCGTACTATTGCCCCGCCACGGTCATCCGCTCGATCAGCAACGACCCGCACTGTATGCCGCCGCGTCGGTCCACGTCGGCGCCCACGGCGCGGATGCCCAGAAACATATCCTGCAGCCGCCCGGCGATGGTGATCTCCTCCACCGGATACTGGATCTCACCGTTCTCCACCCAGAAGCCGGCGGCGCCGCGGGAATAGTCGCCGGTAAGCAGGTTGATACCCTGCCCCATCAGATGGGTCACCACCAGACCGCTGCCCAGCTCCCGCAACAGTCCCGGGAAATCCAGTGTCCCGGGGGCGAGCAGCACGTTGTGGGCGCCACCGGCATTGCCAGTGGTTTCCATGCCGAGGCGGCGCGCCGCATAGCTGTCCAGCAGATAGCCCTGGAGCATGCCGTCGCGCACCAGGTCGCGGGGCCGGGTGGCCACACCCTCGCCGTCGAAGGGCGCGCTGCCCAGAGCGCGCAGCAGGTGCGGCTCTTCACGCAGCTGGATGTGCGGGGCGAACACCGCGGTACCAAGCCGATCCAGCAGGAAGGAGGCACGGCGATACAGCGCACCGCCGCGGATGGCGCCGAGGAAGTGGCCGATCAGCCCACGCGCCTGCTCCGGCACGAACAGTACCGGCACCTGGCGGGTGCCGAGACGACGCCCGCCCAAGCGGCGCAGGGCGCGCTCGGCGGCGCGGCGACCCACCGCGCTGGCCGGCTCCAGCGCCCCTGGCTCGCGGCTGATGGTATACCAGCCGTCGCGCTGCATGTCGCCTTCCTCGCTGCGGGCGATCACTGCGCAGCTCAAAGAGTGGCGGGTGCTGGCATAGCCGCCGAGAAAGCCGTGGCTGTTGCCGTAGACCATGAGTGCGCGCTGGCTGGCGAGGCTGGCGCCCTCGGAGTTGGCGATGCGCGGGTCCAGGGCGCGGGCTGCGTCCTCGCATTCCCGCGCCCGCTCGATGGCGGCCTCGGTGACAAGCGCCCAGGGATGGTCCAGGTCCAGATCGGGGATAGCGCGGGCCAGACGCTCGGGGTCGGCCAGGCCGGCGCAGGCGTCGGCGGCGGTATGGCGAGCGATGTCGCAGGCGGCCTGCACGGTGGCGCGCACCGCCTCGGCACTCCAGTCGGCAGTACTGGCGCCGCCCTTGCGGTGGTCGAAGTAGACGGTGACCCCGAGTCCGCGGCTGCGGTGGTGCTCCAGGGTCTCGACCTCACCCAGGCGCACCGTCACCGACAGCGCCTGACCGCAGTTGACCGCCGCTTCGGCGGCGCTGGCGCCCTGCCGTCGAGCCTCGGCCAGGATATCGGAGACCAGCGTCTCCAGGATCGACTTGTCCGGCAAAGCGGGGGAAAGGGGATGATCGGTCGTCGACATGGGGGATGAACTCCGTTCGCCTGGGGCGCCCTGCCCCATGACCCGGCTCGGCGCGCTCAGGCGAAGCCCCCGGACGGCACCGGGCGGATGCGTCAACCCCAGCGACGGACGGCGCCGGTATCGATGTGGATGAAGTTGCCGCGAGGATAGTAACCGACCCCGCCGGCCTGCAGGGAGAGGGCGGCGCGATGCAGGTCGGAAACGTTGCGGCCGGGCATGCGGATGTCCAGAGCCTTGGCCTTGGTGTGGTAGCTTTCCTTGGCCACGCCGCGGTTCTGCCGACGCAGCATGGCGTTGGTCTGGGGCGAGCGGTAGCCGCAGATCACATGCACCGGCTTGGCGTAGTCCATGCGCAGATTGATGGCAAAGAGCTGGTCCAGCACATGAGGATCGAACAGCTTGACCTGGTCGTTGCGGTGATCGCGCAGGGTCCAGCTCAGTTCCTTGAGCGATTCGCGGACATAGCCTTCACCGGGGATCCAGTAGACCAGGCGCATGGTCTCGCCGGTGTTGGGGTTGTAGAGAGAGAGCACGCGCTCTTTGCTGACGGCGGCTTTGGCCAGGGTCGGAGTCGCCGCGAAAACGCCTAGGGTGCAGGCCGCCAGCTTCAAAAAACCCCGCCGCTTCAGGCAGGGCGTGTGGGTGTCGTCGAGGCTGCCTTCCTTGGATTCATTCAAAAGTTGGATCACACCCTTGGTTAGCATGGGTTGGAGCCTCCTCGCAAGGCAACATTTATCGTGTTATGGGTGGTTAGGGCACAACAGTGTGAGGTTTTAATCCACAAAGTCACGGATGGCAAATTCTGAATGACATTCATTTCATCATTGCCGCGCCATCATAAAAAAATTGCAAAAGCGCAACATATGCATGCGATATCGCAACATAATTCATCATCATTACAACAAAACACGCCTTGGTTCAGTAGTGCGGAGGCGGCGTCTCTTCCTGCGGCGCAGCCAGATTCATTTGTGCCTGAGCCCGCACCTGCTCGCCCAGCAGCTTCAGTTCTTGTTGCAACATGTCTAATTGTTGTTGCATTCGCACAATGACGTCGTTGAGCTGCAACAACAGGTCTTCCTGATGGGCCAAGCGGATTTCCAACTCGATGATGCGCTCTTCCATCGTTGACCTCGTCGTGTGAAAAGGGCGGCATTCTAGTCACACCCCGGTGTGATGCAAACCCGTGTAGAATGCCCTGCCCCGTTGTCGTTCTAACTTTCATGAATCGTCTCGCCTTGTTTGCCACTGCTCCGCAGGGGATCGAGCCGCTGCTGGCCGCGGAGCTGCGCGCCTTTGGCGCCGTCGAGCCCCAGCCGGGCAACGGCGGGGTCGCCTTCCAGGGCGACCTGGAAACCGCCTACCGTGCCTGTCTATGGTCGCGGCTCGCCAGCCGGATACTGCTGCCGCTGGCCAGCGCACTACCGGCCGATGACGCCGATACCCTCTACGCCGCCGCCCGGCAACTGCCCTGGGAGGAACACCTCGATCCGGCGCACACCCTGGCGGTGGATTTCATCGGTACCAACCGCGCCATCCGCCACAGCCAGTTCGGCGCGCAGCGCATCAAGGACGCCATCGTCGACTGCCTGCGCGAACAGTGCGGTCGCCGTCCGGCGATCGACACCGTTCGCCCCGACCTGCGCATCAATGCCCATCTGCACGGCGCTGCCCTCACCCTGGCCATCGACCTGTCCGGTGACAGCCTGCACCGCCGCGGCTACCGGGTGACGACGGTGGCGGCGCCGATGAAGGAAAACCTGGCCGCCGCCCTGCTCGCCAAACTAGATTGGCCCACCCTGGCGCGGCAGGGATGCGCCCTGCTCGATCCTCTGTGCGGCTCCGGGACGCTGGTGATCGAGGCGGCCCTGATGGCCGCCGACATCGCCCCCGGCCTGCTGCGTGAGTACTGGGGCTTCCAGGGTTGGCGGGGTCACACGGCAGCGGTGTGGCAGGACCTGCTGGCCGAGGCCCGGGAGCGGCGCCGCATCGGACTGGCCCGCAGCCTGCCTCCGCTCACCGGCCGCGACCGCGACGCCCGGGCGGTAGCGGCGGCCCGGGCCAATGCCGCCCGCGCCGGACTGGAGCAGGTGGTGCGCTTCGTCCAGGGCAGCTTGGAGGACATGCAGCCGCCGGCCGGGGCGGCGATGGGATTGCTGGTGACCAACCCGCCCTACGGCCAGCGCCTCGGTGAGCAGGTCGAGCTGGAACAGCTCTACGCCCGCCTCGGCGATCTGCTGAAAGCCCGCTTCGCCGGCTGGCGCGCGGCAGTGTTCACCGGCAATCCGCAACTGGGCAAGCGCATGGGGCTGAAAGCGGTCAAGAGCAACGCTTTCCACAACGGCGCCCTGCCTTGCAAGCTGTTGCAGTTTCGGGTGGAACCCGAGTTTTTCGTCGACCGCGAGGCGCTGGACCGTCGCGCCAGGGAGCAGGCGCTGAGCAGCGCCCTGAGCGAGGGCGGCGAGGCGTTTGCCAACCGCCTGCGCAAGAATCTGCGCACCCTCGGTCGCTGGGCCGAGCGGGAGGATATCCAGTGCTACCGGCTGTACGATGCCGACCTGCCCGAGTACGCCGTGGCCGTCGACGTCTACGGCGACTGGCTGCATGTGCAGGAGTACGCGCCGCCTGCCGCCATTGCCCCGGCCAAGGCCGCGCGCCGGCTGGAGCACGTCATGACGTTGCTGCCGGAGGTGCTGGGCATTCCTCCCGAACGCATCGCCCTCAAGGTGCGAGCACGGCAGAAGGGTACCGCGCAGTACCGCAAGCAGGCCGATACCGGCCGCTTCCTGGCGGTGCGGGAGGGACCGGCGCGGCTGTGGGTGAATCTCACCGACTACCTGGATAGCGGCCTGTTCCTCGACCACCGGCCGGTGCGCACCTGGCTGCGCGGGCAGGCCGCGGGCAAGCGCTTCCTCAATCTGTTCTGCTACACCGCGGCGGCCACGGTACACGCCGCCCTGGGCGGGGCTGCGGCCACCACCAGCGTCGATCTGTCGCGCACCTATCTGGACTGGGCGGCGCGCAACCTGGAGCTGAACGGCTTGCAGCCCGGCCCGCGCCACCGCCTGATCCAGGCCGACTGCCGGCAGTGGCTGCTGCGCGAGCGCGGCGAGTACGATCTGATCTTCCTCGACCCGCCTACCTTCTCCAACTCCAAGCGCATGGAGGGGGTGCTGGACATCCAGCGCGACCACGTGGCGCTGATCCGAGCGGCGGTGGCGCGGCTGGCACGCGGCGGGGTGCTGGTATTCTCCACCAACCATCGCCGCTTCCGGCTGGAGCGGGAGGCGCTGGCCGATCTCGCCATCGAGGACGTGACGCGCTGGTCCATCCCCAAGGATTTTGCGCGCAATCCGCGCATCCACCAGTGCTGGCGCATACGGCGGGGGTGATACGTCGACTCATCGATCGCAATACCCACGCGCCCACACCGGCAGCAGCCTTCAGTCCGCCGGGCCGCGCTTGAAGTAGAGATCCCGCCGCAGCTCCTGCAGCTCCACGCAGAGCTGGCAGGCGAAGTGCCGCTGCGCCTCGTCCAGCTCCGCCGCCAGAGCCTCCAGCAGCACCTCGCCGATGCGCTGCTGCAGCTCCGGAGCGCGCCCCTCCAACACGGCAATGCGCAGGTGCACGAAAGCGTGACGCGGATCGCCATCGCCCACGCAGAACTCGTCCAGGCGTACGGCGCGGCTCTTGAGGTCGGCGAGCTGAAACGCGCCGGTGGCCAGTAGCGCCTCGTGCAGGGCCTGAAACAGGGCCGGCGGATTGAGATAGGATGCCAGATTGGCGCTGTACTCCAGGATCAGGTGGGGCATGGCAGCGGCCTCCTCAAAGGCTCTCGACGTAGTGGATCATGCGGCTTCGCAGCTCGGCATCGGGCAGCCGGCCATAGGCCGCGCCCATGTTCTCGCGCATGTGATCGACTCGCGAGGTCGCCGGAATCGCGCAGGTGACAGCCGGGTGGGAGACGATGAACTTGAGGAAAAACTGCGCCCAGTTCGCGCAGTCGAACTCCTGCACCCAGGCGGGTAGCGGGTGGCGCGCAAAACGGTCGAACAGCGCGCCGCGCCGGAAGGGGCGATTGATCAGCACCGCCAGGCCGCGCTCGGCGGCCAGGGGCAGCAGACGCCGCTCGGCCTCACGGTCGAGGATGTTGTAGGTGAACTGAACGCAATCGAACGGCTGCGTGGCCATCACCTTCTCCAGGGCCTCGTGCCGGCGTCCATGCGAGGTGGTGATGCCGATGTAGCGCACTCGGCCTTCCGCCTTCCAGGCCAGCAGCGTCTCCAGATGGGCCTCCCAGTCGAGCATGTTGTGGATCTGCATCAGGTCGAAACGTGCCACGCCCCACAGTTGCTGCGACGTTTCCATCTGCATGATTCCCAGCCGCTGGAAAGGCGTCCACACCTTGGTTGCGGCAAACAACGCGCCGGTGTTGGGGAGGCGCGCCAGGCAGTCACCGATGACCGCCTCGGACGAGCCGTACATGGGTGAGGAATCGATCACCGCGCCCCCCAGATCGAAGAACGTCTGCAATACTTTGCACCGCTCGGCGCGCAGGAAGCGGTCGTCGCCCACGTTGAAGGTGAGCCACGAGCCCATGCCAATGACCGGTAACCGCTCCCCGGTCGCCGGGATGGCTTTACTGAGCACCGGGCGCGCGGCGGCGCGAACGCTGGCGGGCTTGAGATAGGCGGCCGCAGCGAGGGCCGCTAGCGCTTTCAAGAAGGCGCGGCGATTCAGCCCATGCTGATTGCGCTTCATGGCGTGCCTCCAGCAACCGACGTTGTCCACCGTTTTGACAGTGTCGGCGCGGACATTACCGGCTTGATGACTCCGGTCTTCGATGGCGCTGGAGGAGGATCGTCCGCGGCCAGGATCGTGGGCCTATACTGAACTTGGAGGGCGGCGCAGGCGCCGGCACACGCGTAGCGACGGGGCCAGCTTCCGCAGGCGCCGCTCACGGGCAGACGATACCGGACGGGGCGAGATCATGGAAACAACCTACGACTCGATTCTGAAGCAGGTACAGGCGGCCTTCGAGCACGAAACGCCTCTGAACCTGCAAACCCATCCGATCCAGATCCAGGTCAGCGACGGCACGCTGATCCTGGAAGGCGAAGTACCGGACATCGCCACCAAGCAGAAGGCGGTGGTACTGGCGACGCGCACAGTCGGCGCGACGCTCGAACTGGTCGATCGCCTGCGGGTCGCCACTGAACCGGTCGGCGACGGCGCCTTACGCGATGCGGTCTGCGAGCGGCTGCTGCAGGATATCGATTTCCGCAACTGCACGATCCGCGCGCGGCTGAAGGGCCAGCTCGAAACCCTGCACGAGGCGATCGGGGATACCAGCGGCGCGATCGAGGTTGCCGTCGAGGACGGCGTGGTCACGCTCGCCGGACAGGTGATCAGCCTCTCGCACAAGCGCCTGGCCGGCGTGCTCGCCTGGTGGGCGCGCGGCTGCCGCAATGTGGTGAACGCGCTGGAAGTGGTGCCGCCCGAGGAAGACAGCGACGACGAGATTACCGACGCGCTGCGTCTGGTGCTGGAGACCGACCCGTTCGTGCATGCCGACCAGATCGGGATCGGTACCAAGAATCGCGTGGTCACATTGGAAGGCGTGGTGGCGACCGAAGCGGAGCGCAACCGCGCCGAGCAGGACGCCTGGTGCCTGCACGGCGTCGCCGACGTGATCAACCACATCGTGGTGCAAACCTGAAGTCTCGGCAACGGCCAGGGCAGACACCGGCAAAGACGCCGGCCGCCGCGGTTCTGCGACGGCACCGGGTGATGGTGTGTGCGCGCATCTTCAGGAGAACGATTCGTGGCCGCAACCCGCTCCATGCTTGCTAACTTGCGCAACATCGGTGTGATTGCGCATATCGATGCCGGCAAGACCACGATCACCGATCGCATTCTCTATCACACCGGCCGCACCCATCGCCTGGGCTCGGTCGACAGCGGCACCACGGTGACCGACTGGATGGCGCAGGAGCGCGAGCGCGGCATCACCATCGTCGCCGCGGCGGTCACCGCACGCTGGCGCGAGTGCGTGATCAACCTGATCGATACTCCTGGCCATATCGACTTCACCGCCGAGGTACAGCGCTCGCTGCGCGTGCTGGACGGCGCAGTGGTGGTGTTCGACGCGGTGCATGGCGTGCAGCCGCAAAGCGAGACGGTCTGGCGCCAGGCCGACCGCTACCGGGTGCCGCGCTTGTGCTTCGTCAACAAGATGGACCGGATCGGCGCCGACTTCGAAGGCACGGTCGCCAGCCTCCGCGAACGCCTCGGCATCGAACCGGCGTGCCTGCAACTGCCGCTCGGTCGAGAGTCGGGTTTTCGCGGCGTCATCGACCTGCTGACGATGCAGGCGCTACGCTGGGGCGACGAGCCCGGCGGCCAGCCCGAATACACCGCCATTCCCGAGGATTACCGCGCGGCTGCCGCAGCCGCCCGGGAGCGTCTGATCGAGCGCATCGCCGAAGCCGACGACGAACTGCTCGCGCACTACCTCGGCGGCGCCGAGCTCGCGCCCGCGCAGTTGCGCGCGGCGCTGCGCCGGGCGACGCTCGCCAACCGGCTGTTCCCGGTCTTCTGCGGCGCGGCGTTGCGCGATATCGGCACCCAGCCGGTGCTGGACGGCGTCGTCGATTTCCTGCCGTCGCCGCTCGATATCGGCGCGGTGCAGGGCACGGAACCGGTGAGCGGGGCCACGGTCCGCGTCGCACCGGACGACGACGCGCCGCTCGCGGCGCTGGTGTTCAAGGTCGTCAACGACCCCTATGTCGGACATCTCGCCTATGTGCGCGTCTATGCGGGGACGATCCGCTCCGGCCTCGCCCTGCACAATGCGACCCGTAACCGCCAGGAGCGCGTCGGGCGGCTGCTGCGCATGTACGCCAACCACCGCGAGGATATCGAGAGCCTGCATGCCGGCGAGATCGGCGCGCTGCTCGGGTTGAACCATACCTATACCGGCGACACGCTGTGCAGCGCCGAGCATCCGCTGGTGCTGGAGGCGATCAGCTTCCCGGAACCGGTGATCCGCGCCACCGTCGAGCCCCGCACCGGGGCCGATCAGGAGCGCATGGCCGAGGCACTGCGGCGGCTGGCTGACGAGGACCCGACGCTCGCCGTCGGCATCGACGAGAACAGCGGACAGGTCTTGATCGCTGGCATGGGCGAGCTGCATCTGGAGGTGCTGCTCGACCGCTTGCAGCGCGAATACGGGGTGCGGGTGCGCATGGGACGGCCGCGGGTCGCTTACAAGGAGACCATCACGCGCGAGGTGCGCGCTCAGGAGGGGCGCTGCATCCGCCAGACCGGCGGCCACGGCCAATACGGCCACGTGATCCTGACGCTCAAGCCCGGCGCGCGCGGCTCCGGCGTGCGCTTCGTCGAGGCCGTTGCCGGCGGCGCGGTGCCGCGGCAGTTCATCCCGGCAGTCGAGCAGGGGGTGCGCGATGCTGCGCAGACCGGCGTGCTCGCCGGCTACCCGGTCACCGACATCGAGGTACGGCTCGACGGCGGCTCCAGCCACCCGGTCGATTCCAGTGACCTCGCCTTTCGCAGCGCGGCGCAGCAGGCGATGGACGAGGCGCTGCGCAAGGGGCGGCCGGTGCTGCTCGAACCGGTGTTCCGTATCGAGGTGCTGGTGCCGATCGAATACACCGGGACCGTGCTCGCCCAGCTCGCCGCGCGGCGCGCCCAGATCCGCGGCGTCGAGCCGCGCCCGGGCCGGGTCGAGGCGATCGTCGGCCAGGTGCCGCTCGCCGAGATGTTCGGTTACATCACCGAGCTGCGCTCGGCCACGCAGGGACGCGGGCTGTTCTCGATGGAGTTCGACCACTACGACGAGGTCGACCCGGCGCTCGCCAAGGCGGTGTTGAGCGGTGCGCGACTGTGACGCCCTGCGCCTGGATGGCGGTAGACGGGCTCGCCCCGCGAAGTAGCACAACGGTATTGCTAATCGGCCGCCGCCGCAGCGCCGCTCGTCGGCTCTGCGCTTGGCATCAGGCGCGCCAACTGGAGCGCCGGATACATCTTGTCCACCGCCGCCACATCCGATCGGGTTTCCTCGATGATCCAGTCGCGGATCTCGGCGGCGGCGGACCGAATCGGCTTGTTGCGTGAATGGACCAGATGGCAGAGGCGGCCGGTGACGATAACATCCTGCGCGGCGGGAACGAGAGCACCGCTGCGCATCCAGTGGCACACGACATTCATCCAGCCCAACGCGATGCCCTGACCGAGAAGTGCCGCCTGCACAACGATGGCATAGTCAGAGAATATCAGCGAATTGGTCGGGCCACGTCCCATCTTCTGGAAGCTGGAGAAGCGACTGTACCAGTCGGGCTGAGCGTCGCTCAGATTGATGAGCGTGTCCCTATTCTCGTGACCTTCCGCCGCCTGGCGCAGGGCCTGGTCGCGATAAGCCGGACTGCAGATCGGCAGCAGAATCTCGGGCATCACCAAAGCCGCGCGGTGATTGGCATCGTCCCCGCTGACAAAGCGCATGCCCAGGTCGACATCATCGACCGGCCCGCCCAGCGGGCCGGAGATCAGCTGGAATCTCAGGTCGATTGACGGGAACTCCTTCTGCAGCTTGTTTATGCGCGGCATCAGCCAGTGGGTCGTAAAGGCCGTCGAAACGGATAGCGTGACCGTTTCCGTGCCGGTGTTGCGCGCCTCGATCTCCTGAATCGCTTCCTCGATGCCGCGAAAGCCCTCGGCAATCCGCCGATACAAGATCCGGCCGTTTTCGGTCAGGACGATTCCGGTGCGCGTCCGCTCAAAGAGCCGGACGCCCAGGTGGTCCTCCATCCGGGCGAGCATGCGGCTTACCGCCGGCTGAGTGACGTACAGTTCCGCCGCGGCCTTGGTGAGATTCCCGCAGCGCGCCGCCGCCTCGAAGACGAACAGCGCATTTGCGCTCGGCAATTTCTTGCGTAGGTGTGGCATAACCTTAAGTTATGGCATCTCAAACAATTTTGCAATTGCTCAGGTGCACCGAGTTTGCTCTACTCAGGCCAGGCCGAAAGCGTTCCGTGACAGGTAATACCATGACGGCACAGGCAAATATTGGAGTTTCCATTCGTTCAGCGAGCAAGCGTTATGACACTCTGGTTGCTCTGGATTCCATAACATTAGATATTGAGGCCGGGGAGTTCGTCTCGCTCCTGGGGCCTTCCGGATCGGGGAAAACGACGCTGCTCGGCATCCTCGGCGGCTTTGTCCTCCCGTCCTCCGGCTCGGTGTGGATCGGTGATCGCGACATCACCTATGTGCCGCCTCACAAGCGCGACATCGGGATCGTGTTCCAGAACTACGCGCTCTTTCCCCACATGACGGTGGGCGAAAACGTTGCCTTTCCCTTGCGTGCCCGACGTCTGCCCAAGGCCACCTGGCCCAAGAAGGTCCGCGAGGCTCTGGCGATGGTCGAACTCGCCGGCTATGAGGAGCGGCGGATCTCGCAGCTCTCCGGCGGCCAGCGCCAACGGGTGGCGCTGGCCCGCGCGATAGTGTTCGAGCCGCGGCTCATCCTCATGGACGAACCGCTGTCAGCCCTCGACAAGCAACTGCGGGAGAACATGCAGATCGAGCTGCGCCATCTCCACAAGAAGCTGGAAGCCACGATCGTCTATGTCACCCACGATCAGCGCGAGGCGCTGACTATGAGCGACCGTGTGGCGATCCTACGCAACGGGCGCCTGATCCAGATCGGCACCCCGGACCAGCTGCATGATCACCCGGTGGACTCATTCGTCGCCAGCTTCATCGGCGAGTCCACGCTGCTGCCGGTCGAGCGCGCCGGCACCAACGCGGTCAGGCTCGGCGCGCTCACACTCCGCTCGGCGCGCCCCGTCCCGCCGAGCGGCGAGATCCTGCTGG
>DATLYR010000108.1 GCA_035574475.1 Nevskiales bacterium
CCGCTGACCCCGCTGGCGCCGCAGTATCATGCACCGGTGCGCGCCGCTCTGGCGGCCGCGGGAGTGTGTTCATGAGCCGCCTGTGGATGTTGCTGCTGTTGCTGCCCGTGCTGACGGCCTGCGCCGGCTCGCGTTATTGTGAGCGTGTGGCACAGACCTACGAGGATGTCCCGGAGCGGCCACCGCTGCAGGCGCCGGAGGGCTTGCAAGTGCCGCCGCCGGACCCCAATTTCGCCATACCCGAGGCAACCGGCGAGGACGTGCGTTATGCCACGGCCACCACCGATGCCAAGGGGCGCCGGCAGACGGCCTGTCTGGACGCGCCGCCCCCGCTGCCGGCCGCGCACGGTGCCGCAGAACCGGAACCGGCGCCCACGGTCGAACCCGCGACGGAGCCCGGTGGCGATGCGCCGCCCGCCAAGCCCGGCGCCTGACGTTTAACGGAGAGATGTCCGAGTGGTTGAAGGAGCACGCCTGGAAAGCGTGTATACGGTGATAAGCCGTATCGCGGGTTCGAATCCCGCTCTCTCCGCCATATCCCTGCAGCGGAATGCCGGAATGCCAGTTCGTTCAATGGTGGGCCGCGTCGGTTCCCCCGCGACGATAGGTCGTGAACCCCGTCAGGCCCGGAAGGGAGCAGCGGTAGCGACCGATTCGGGCGCCGGGGTGTGGCTGGCGCGGTCCGCCGCCTTCTGGCCCAGCCCATGAGCTACGAAGCCCTGGCGCGCAAATGGCGCCCGCGCCGTTTCACGGAACTGGTCGGCCAGGGACACGTGGTGCGCGCGCTGACGCACGCCCTGGAGCAGGATCAGCTGCACCATGCGCTGCTTTTCTCCGGCACGCGTGGCGTCGGCAAGACCACCATCGCGCGCATCCTGGCGCGTTGCCTGAACTGCGAAAAAGGCGTCAGCGCCAATCCCTGCGGCGAATGCGGCAGCTGCCGCGAGATCGATCAAGGTCGCTTCGTGGACCTGATCGAGATCGACGCCGCCTCGAACACCGGCGTGGACAACGTACGCGATCTGCAGGACAACGCCCAGTACGCACCCACCCGTGGCCGGCGCAAGATCTACCTGATCGACGAAGTGCACATGTTCTCCAAGAGCGCCTTCAACGCCCTGCTGAAGACGCTGGAGGAGCCGCCGCCGCGCGTGCACTTCATCCTGGCCACCACCGATCCCCAGCGCCTGCCGGTCACCATCCTGTCGCGCTGCCTTCAGTTCCACCTCAAGCGCCTGCCGGCCGGGGAGATCCGCAGCCAGCTGCAGCATATCCTCGAACGCGAGGGCATCGCCTTCGAGCCCGGCGCCCTGGCGGCGCTGGCGCAGGCCGCCGACGGCAGCATGCGCGACGGCCTGAGCCTGCTCGACCAGGCCATAGCCTTCGGCGGTGGCCGGCTGCGCGAGGCCGAGGTGCGCGACATGCTCGGCACGCTGTCGCGGCGCGACATCCTGGCGCTGCTGGCCGCGCTGGCCGCGAACGATGCCAACGCGCTGCTGGCTGCGCTCGACGCGCTGGACGAGAAGGCACCGGATTACGACGCCGTGCTCGAAGACCTGCTGGCACTGTTGCAGCGCATATCGTTGATCCAGCTGGTGCCGGGGGCAGACCCGGGCGACGAGGAGAATGCCACGCAGTTGCAGGCACTGGCGCAGGCGATCAGCCCGGAGGATGCGCAGCTCTACTACCAGATTGCGCTGCAGGGCCGGCGCGACATGGACTGGGCGCCGGACCCACGCAGCGGCGTGGAGATGACGCTGCTGCGCATGCTGGCTTTCCGCCCCGACGGCGCCGAGCGGGCGCCCGCCGCGAACCCGCCGGTCACCGGCCATCGCTCCACCCCGACCGCAGCGCCGCCGGCCGCGCGGCCGCGGACGTCGAGCACGACCAGCACCGGCGGCAGCGACTGGGAATCGGTCGTGGCCAGCCTGGAACTGCGCGGCCCGGTGGTCGAGCTGGCGCGCAACTGCGCCTGGCTGGGCTGTGAGGGCGATCAGGTCAGCCTGCGGCTGGATCCGAAGCACCAGAGCCTGCTGACCGGCGGCCTCGACCGCAAGCTGGAGGCAGCGCTGCAAAAGCTGTGGGGCGCGGGCATCCGGCTCAGCATTCGCATCGCCAGTGGCGAGCAGGAGACACCGGCGCAGCGCGATGAGCGCCAGCGTGACGCGCGTTACAACCGCGCCGAGCAGGCGATCGCCGAAGACCCGGTGGTGCAGGGCCTGCAGTCCCGTTTCGGCGCGCGCGTGCGCCCCGGTTCGGTGGAGCCGCTCGAATAGCTTCGCGACCCTCACGGAGTCAACCATGAACAAGGCAGCACTCGGCAATCTCATGCGCCAGGCCCAGCAGATGCAGGCCAATATGCAGAAGCTGCAGGAGGAACTCGCGCGCCTGGAGGTGACCGGCGAGGCCGGCGCCGGGCTGGTCAAAGTCACGCTCAACGGCCGACATGAAGGACGCGCCGTGCGCATCGATCCCAGCCTGCTGGGCGAGGATCGGGAAATGCTCGAGGACCTGATCGCCGCGGCGATTACCGACGCCAGCCAGCGGCTCGAGCAGATCAGCCGCGAGAAGACCGCCGCGCTGACCAGCGGCCTGCCGCTGCCGCCGGGCTTCAAGTTGCCGGGCATCTGAAGCCCGCACGACGCCCGTG
Organism: Nevskiales bacterium; assembly: GCA_035574475.1. Lineage (NCBI taxonomy): Bacteria > Pseudomonadati > Pseudomonadota > Gammaproteobacteria > Nevskiales > Nevskiales bacterium. The sequence goes on from DATLYR010000108.1 coordinate 2,651, forward strand.
AGCTACTCGCCGCTCCTGACCCAGCTGGTGCAGGCCCTGCGCCGCCTGCCCGGCGTGGGGCCGAAGTCGGCCCAGCGCATCGCCTTCCACCTGCTGGAGCGCGACCGCGCCGGTGCCCTGGCGCTGGCGGACAGCCTGCGCGCGGCCATGGAGGGCATCACGCACTGCCAGGATTGCCGCATGTTCAGCGAGGGCCCGCGTTGCGAGTACTGCCAGGCTCCGGGCCGTGACGATGGCCTGCTGTGCGTGGTCGAAGGCCCGGCCGACGTGCTGGCCGTGGAGCAGGGCGCGCACTACCGCGGCCGCTATTTCGTGCTGATGGGGCACCTCTCACCGCTCGATGGCATCGGCCCCGAGGAGCTTGGTCTGGACCTCTTGGCGCAGCGCTTCGATCGCGGCGGGCTGCAGGAGGTCATCATCGCCACCAATCCGACGGTCGAGGGCGAGGTGACGGCGCATTACATCGCGGAGCTCGCGCGCAGCCGCGGCCTGCGCGTCACGCGCATCGCGCATGGCGTGCCGGTCGGCGGTGAGCTGGAGTACGTGGACAGCGGCACGCTGGCCCATGCCTTCGCAGGCCGCCAGCAGGTTTGAAATATAGATGCCCGCTTCGTGGGCATCTCAATAGAACGTCATCCCGGCCCCGGATTCAAGCATTCCGGGGCAGGCTCCAGCCGGGATCCAGTGTCTCAGCCTTTGCCCATCCATTTCGCCAGCTGGCGATAACTGGCATAACGGCGTGGTGATATCGCGCCAGCCTCGACCCGATGGCGAATCTCGCAGCCGGGCTCCTGCAGGTGCCGGCAGTCCGGAAACCGGCATAAGGCTGCCGCTGCAGCGAATTCGCGAAAGCCCTTGACGAGATCGGCCAGCGTGACCGGCCACAGGCGGAAATCGCGCACGCCGGGCGAGTCGATGAGGCAGCCATTCCCGCCCGGCAGGGGATAGAGCCGCGTCGTACTGGTGGTGTGCTGGCCGGCGCCGCTGGCCTCGGACAGCTGCCGGGTGCGCAGCGCGAGGTCGGGTACCAGCGCCGACACCAGGGACGACTTGCCGACGCCGGATTGCCCGACCACGATGCCGGTTTGCCCGGCCAGCCACTGGCGCAGCCGGTCGAGACCCTCGCCGCTGCGCAGGCTGGTGAACAGCACGCGGTAGTCGAGCGCGGCATAGGGCCGCAGCTCGCTTTCCCATTGGCGCCGTGCTGCAGCGTCGAGCAGATCCGATTTGTTGAACACCAGGCAGGCTTGCAGACCCAGCAGTTCGGCGGCGACGAGGTAACGGTCGAGCAGCGCCAGCTCAGGTGCGGGCGCCGGTGCCAGCACGACCAGCAGCCGGTCGATATTGGCAGCCATGACGCGCTGCTGCGCGCGCGCATCATGCCGCAGCAGCTCATTGCGGCGCGGCAGGATCTCGACCAGTACGCCCTGATCGGTCGCATCGGTCCGGGCCCAGTACACGCGGTCGCCGCACACCGGCCGCCCCAGCCGTCGGGCAACATGGCAGCGGACCAGTTCGCCGCCTGCGTCCTGGACCAGACAGTGCGCGCCGAAGTGGACCGCCACGCGGCCTGCGCGGGCTTCGGCAGCGGGTTTCACTCGGGTTTGCCCAGCAGGGCGTCCACCTTGGCCGCGCAGATGAAGTCGTTCTCGGACAGGCCGCCGATGGCATGCGTGCTGTAGCGGATCGTGCAGGTTTTGTAGCCGAAGCTGATGTCCGGATGGTGGTCTTCCTGGTGCGCGATCCAGGCGACCGCGTTGACGAAGGCCGTGGTCTGCCAGTAATTGCGGAAGTTGAACTGCGCCTCGATGGACTTCGCATCTGCCGCGAGTTTCCAGTGCGGGCCGATCTGGGCGAGCAGGGCCCGAGCCTCGGCCTGGCTGAGCGCGGGCACACCGCCCTCGCAGGGCTTGCAGCGACGGGTGACGAGTGCCGATTCCATGACGCCATTTCTCCGATCTTGCGCTGGCTGGATACAGTAGCAGCGCTGCCAGGGCTCATCCAGCCTCTGTTAAACTTTCAGCGCCATGGCCCTGCACAGCGACAACCTGATCTGGATCGACCTCGAGATGACCGGTCTCAACCCGGACCAGGATCGCATCATCGAGATCGCCACCGTCGTGACCGACAAGGACCTCAACCTCATCGCCGAGGGGCCGGTGCTGGCGATTCATCAGGCCGATGCGGTACTCGACAAGATGGATGCCTGGAACACACGCCAGCACGGGCAGTCCGGGCTGACGCAGCGTGTACGCACGAGTACCTTGAGCGAACGTGATGCGGAGCTCGCCACGCTGCAGTTTCTGGCCCAGCACGTGCCGCCCAACAGCTCGCCCATGTGCGGTAACAGCATCTGCCAGGACCGGCGCTTCTTGCACCGCTGGATGCCCGAGCTGGAGCGCTACTTCCACTACCGCAACCTCGACGTCAGCACGCTCAAGGAGCTGGCGCGGCGCTGGGCGCCGGCGGTGGCGGAGGCCTATACCAAGAGCAGCACGCATCTGGCGCTGGACGACGTGCGCGACTCGATCAACGAGCTGCGCCACTACCGCGCGCAGTTCATCAAGGGGTAGGCGGTCATCGAGTGCCGCCTGTCCCCCTGCTCGCGGGGGGAGAGGGCTGGTTCCGGACGGGTTACTGCTGGGCGGTGGTGGCGAAGCGCTGCAGCTGGGCAGGCGTGAAATAGCTGGGCGGCTGGAACCAGTCGTACTCCAGCGGCCGTTTTTCCTCCTGGGTCAGGTACAGCGCGACGTAGCGGCGTGACTGCAGGTCGTAGTGAATCTGCGGCCGATTGATCATCGAGGGCACTTCATACAGCGTGATCGAGTGCGCCTCGGCGCAGCGCCAGAACTGGCCGCGCTCGTCGTACATGTCCTGGTACAGGATCTGCCAGCTGTCCTCATCGAGGTAGAACACGCGCTTGCTGTAGATGTGCTTCAGTCCCGGGCGTACGTTGGCCTCCACCACCCATACCCGGTGCAGCTCGTAGCGTGGCAGGTCCTGGTTGATGTGCCCCTTGGTCAGGATTTCGCGGTATTTGTGCTTATGGCTGTTCACGCCGTAGGAGTTGTACGGCATGTAGTATTCCTTCTTGCCGATCAGCTTGAAGTCATAGCGGTCCATGGGGCCGTTGAACATGTCGATCTGGTCGTGGGTCATGAGTCCGTCGAAGGCGGGGTTGTCATAGCCGACCTCGCCGATGCGGCGGATCTTGCGCTGGCCGGGGTTGTAGACCCACAGCCCGGTGTTGTCCTTGATGCGGTCCAGCGGCAGGTGCAACAGATAGGCGTCGCCGGCTTTGGAGACCGGCGCGGTAACCTTGTACAACGCGTACAGGTACTTGTTGTCGAAGTTGGCGAGCGTGGTGTCGGGATGGTTGTAGCGCACCGCCAGCTCGAAATAGGAACGTTCCACCACGTAGTCGCCGGTGTGCGTCGTGGCGGCATGGTTGTAGAAGCCGCGGTAGCCCTTGGTGTGGTAGCGCACCATGTGGTTCCACATCACCTCGCGCCCGCTCTTGGGGATCGGGAACGGGTGGCCGGCCACGGTATTGGAGAAGCCATTGCCGTTGTTGGTCAGCTCGACGCGGGTCGCGTTCTTGATGGTTTCATCGTAGATGAACTTGGGGAAAGCGGCGCTGCGGCGCGTCGGGTAGATGCGCATCTTGTAGGTGTCCGGGAAGTTCTTGAACATCGCGATCTGGCCGGGCGTGAGCTTGTCCTGGTACTGCGTGTAGTTCTTGCTGGTGATCGTGAACAGCTCCTTGTCGTCCGGGTAGGGATCGAGATACTCGCCGCCCTTGACGAAGCCGGCCGGCGGCGTGGTCAGTCCGCCCGTCCATTCCGGGATGGTGCCGTCGGCATTGCCGGCGCGCTCGGCGCCCAGCGGAGTGAGGCTGTTGCCCAGCTTGGCAGCCTCCTCGGCCGGGACCACCGCGTACCCCGGGCGCAGCCCGAGCATCAGCCCTAGAACCACGAGAAACCGCATCGCTACCCGCATGAATCTTTGCTCCTCTTGCACCGGCCGGCGTTATATAGAATGGTGACAGCCGTCGGGGCACAGTCTGCCAGTTAGCCCCAGCGCAAGCCAGCCGCCGCGAGCCGCTATCGATTGGAGGCTACGCGGCGTGACAAAGTTCAGATGCTAGAACCCATCTCATGATCCCCCGTGAGCCGCGTTACTGGCCGAAATGCGCGGATGCAAGGCGCGCCCCGCCGCCCGTAGTGTGTGCTACGGGCTAGCGGCGCAACACCGCAGCCGTGCATTTCGGCCGTAACCCACCGGGACCGGGCGCTTTTGGCCCAGGGCTTTGTTGCGACTCGCTCGTGTACACTCAGTACACCACGCTCGTCGCGTCGCGCCCTGGGCCAAAAGCGCCACGGTCGCGGCCGCGCGGGATCTATGAGATGGGTTCTAGTCAGGACGGGTTCAGCATGGCGGGTCGGGGTGAAGGTCGCGATCGGGACGCGGAGGACGCGCCATCAACCGCGCTGGCACAGCTGCCCGCCTGGGCCATGGATTTCCTGCGCAGCCTGTTCGACCTCGAGTTCCGACGGCTGCTCACGCCGCGCATGCTGCCGACCCTGTTCGGCTTCGCCATCATCGCCAGCGCGCTGGCGGTCATCGGCTACGTGCTCGAGGGCTTCGCGACTGCGACCGGTGCCGGCCTGATCCGCCTGTTCCTGACCGGGCCGTTGCTGTTCCTGGTGCTGGTGGTGCTAGCGCGCGTAGCGCTGGAATTCTGCCTGGCTATCTTCCGAATCGCCGTGCACGTCAACAAGATGGCCGGCCACACCGAGGAGATCGCCGGCGGCTTGCCCCGCATCCAGTTCTGGAAGCCGCTGCGCAGGAAGAACGAACCTGGCGAGGATCTTTAGGAGCCACTCATGCTGACATCGATCCTGCTGATGCTGGGCACCGCCGTGTTGAGTTCACTGTGCACGCTGGGTCTGGCCTGGTGGTTTTACCAAGCGCAACTGCGCGAACGCTTGGACCGGCGCATCGAGGCGCTGGCCGGGGAGTTGGAGCGGCGCGTGCACGATGGCGTCAAGGCGGCCGGCATCGAGCTGCTGCCGGCGTTCCAGGCGCGCGTCGAGGCCGGCTTCAAGGATGCGATGGCGAGCCTGCCGGAGAAGGGGGCCAGCGCCGTGGCCAAGGCCAGCGCCAGCCTGATCGGGGAGGGGCTGAACACGCTGTTCGGCCGGCGTGAGCCGAGCGACAAAACCTAGCCTGCGCTTGTAAAACGCCCCCTGCCGTTGATGCCTGGCTTCGGCCCCGGCGGGGCCCCTTTATTTCAGAGACGCCGAGCGTCATCCATGACGTGCGTGGGCCGCGACCCGGCGGCGGGCACGGGGGCCTGCGCGGCAGAGGCTGCCTAACCTGCTGTCTCGCCCACTCCCACTCCAAACGCCGGCTAGGCGCTGTTGCTCGGCTCGCTGGAAACCGGTTCTGCAGCCGGGCCCGCCGGCGGCGGGGCGACGACCGGCTCCGGTGCGACGATCGGCATTGGTGACGGCATCGCTGCTGGAATCGGCGCCGGGGCGGCCGCCGGGCTGATGCCGCTGTCGGCCGTCATTGGCGCGCGGGCGGGGCGGGGCGACGGCGCTGCTTCACCGCCGCCGGCCGCGGCTGGCGTCATCGCCATG
>DATLYR010000109.1 GCA_035574475.1 Nevskiales bacterium
CATGTCGTGCATGGCATCGACGGCGTTGCGCAGGCCGGCGAAGAAGGTGGCGTCGGCCTCGCGACGCCCCTGGTCCACGGCACCGATCTGGCTTTCCAGCTCATGGCTGAGATCGCCCATCGCCAGCATGTGCGCCATACGCGCGCTGCCCTTGAGCGTATGCAACGAGCGCAGCAGCTCGCGTCGCGGCGACGTCGCCAGCGGGTCCATCTCCCAGCGGCCGAGCTGCTGGTCGATGTCCTCGATCAGTTCCTCGGCTTCGCCGGTGAAGATGTCCACCAGCTCCGGATCGGGTTGCATCGCCGCCGCCTCGTCCAGCGTGAGCGTCGGCTCGGGTTCTTCTTCCGGCGCGGGCGGTGGCGGCATTTCGAGCGTCTCGCCGCCCTCGGCGGCCGCCTCCGGTGCCGGTGGCATTTCCAGCTCGAGCGGCTCCTGGGGCGACCCGGGCAGATCCAGCGGAGGTTCGGCAGGCGTCGCCACGGCGGCCGGCGCGGCAGACGCCGGCGGCTGCAGCAGGGCCAGCAACGGCGCCACCGGCAGGCTGCGCTCGCCGTTGCGGAAGCGGTCGATGAGATCGTACACGCCTTCGACCGCCTGCTCGAGTTGCTGCAGCACCTCGGCCGGCGGCGGTTGTCCGCCGTCACCGTACTGGGCCACGCGGCTTTCGATCCGCTCGGCGATCTCACCGATGCCCGGGGCCTGTGCGGTGCGGGCGCTGCCCTTGAGGGTGTGGAACAGGCGCTTGAGAGTCCGCGAGTGATGCACGTCCAGCGGCGCCTGGGCCCAGGCGCGCAAGCTGTCCTGGGCCTGGTTGAGGATGTCGGCCGCCTCGTCGGTGAAGATGATGACCAGCTCGTGGTCGGAGGCGGCGTCGGCGGCCTCGCGCGGAATGGCGCCCTGCATCTGCTCGATGCGCTTGAGCAGCGGCTTGGTATCCGGCTCCACCACTGCCGGGTCGGTCATGGCGTCGAGCAGCGATTGCATGACGCCTGCGGCATCGCGCAGCAGCTGCAGCTCCGGCGCGCCGACGGCACGACCGGCGCTGCGCAGGGACTCGGCGTAGTGCTCGAGCACGCCTGCCAGCTTGGCCAGCTTGCCGGCGTTCACCGATTCGCCGCTGCCGCGCAGCGTGTGGAAGGCGCGGATCAGCTCGGCACCGACCGGCGTCGCAGGCTGGTCGGCGGCCGCGGCAATGAAGCGCTGAACCTCGTCCAGGCGCGCCTTGGCATCGGTGCGGAAGATCTGCAGCAGCTCGGCGTCCGCGCCGGTCGCAGCCTCGCCGCGCGCGGCGATATTCGCTGCCTGTATCAACGCCTGGGCACGGGCCGCAGCCCCGCTGCGACCCTGTCCGAAATCGCGGATCAGGTCCGGCAGCGCGGCGACGGCTTGCCGGACCGCGTCCAAGACGTTGCTATTGACCGCGATCGAGCCGTCCAGGCACTTGTTCAGCAGGTTCTCGTGCGCCCAGCCGAACTCGCCGATCAGGCGCGCGCCGACCATGCGCCCGCTGCCCTTGAGTGTGTGGAAGGCGCGCCGGATGCCGCGCAGCAGCTCCAGGTCCTCGATGTCCTGCTGCCAGCGCGCCAGGTCCGCCTGCATCTGCGCCAGCACCTCGTTGGCCTCCTCCAGGAAGACCTCGCGGATCTCCGGATCGACCTCCTGCGGCTCGGGCGCGGCCGCCACCGGCTGTACCACCGGCGCTGCGGCCGGTATCGGCACCTCACCAGCGGGCGGAAGCTTGAGCAGCGCCACGCAGGCCGCGACGTTGTCCACCAGCGCATCGGCGCTGGGTTGGCGATTCTGCAAGGCTTCGAGGTAATACTCGAGATTGACGATGGCATCGGCCAGCTGGTTACTCAGCACGCTGTCTCCGCGCAGCCGTTCCATCGCGGCGCTTTGTACGAAGGCCTTGAGGTGGCGCGCCTGGTCGGCGCCGCGGTGCTGCCCCTGGATCTCGAAGCCGGCGGCGATCTCGTTCAGTTGGCGCGCAATCTCGTCCAGCAGCGTGCGCTCGCCGTTCTCGATATAGTCGCGCACCTGCATCTTGATGCGCGCGATATTGACCAGGGCCTCGCGCCAGACCGCCGACTCGCCGCCCTGCAGATCGGCAGCGGAGATGTCGTTGGCGGCCGGTTCGGCTGCGACGGGCGCGGCATCACCGCTGCGTGCGCGCCGCACCTGCTGGTACAGGGCATCGTCCAGGCTGGTCTCGACCCGCAGCAACGCGATGGCCACGTCCATCCAGGACTTCTCGTCGCGCGAGCCGCGTTCCTTGAGCTGCTCGATCAGCTTGGACTGGTTCAGCACCACGCGCTGCAGCATCTCCAAGCCCAGCATGCCGAGCGTGTCGGCGATGCGGTCCACGGTGACGATGGTGTCGTCGAGCGTCACCGGCGCTTTGTCGCCGGCCCGTACCAGAAGGTCGATCGCATCCTTGACCGAGGCGATGTCCTCCTTCAGCGCATCCGACAGTTTCTGCAGCAGTTGCGTGTTGGGTCCGCGCAAGCGCGCACGGATGTCTTCGAGCTGCGACTGCGGCGGCAGCAGCTCGTCCAGTGCATAGGTGGCCGCCACCGCCTTGCCGCGCGGCCCGGTCTGCTTGGCGCGCCCGACCAGGTACAGCAGGCTGTAACTGATCTCGGGCGGCACCTTGAAACCATCGTCCTCGCCCTGCTCCGCCAGCGCCTTGAGCTGCAGGCCGGCCTGCCCGAACAGACGCTTGACCTCGAGGCTGCTCGGCAACCCGCCGATCAGCAGCGCTTCGACCACCGCCGCGAACAGCCACCACAGCTCATACACACCGGTGTTGCGAGTGCTGGCGGTGATCTGCTCGGCGATCTTGCCGAGGCGTTTGAGATTCAGCTCGACGTCCTGGTCCTTGATCCACTGCAGCAGCGAGGTCTGGTAGGCGGGCAGGTACTTGCGCGCCGCCAGCTGCGCCTGGCCCGCCGGCCGGTGGCGCAGGTCGGGCAGCACCGGTTGCACGCTCTCGTAGCCCATGTGCTGCACGAACAGCGCGCACTCGCTGAGCACGGGCTTGCCGCGCGCCACGCGCAGCTCATTGATCTGTGGCTGGAAGACCAGCGAGTTGTCAGTGAAACCGCTGCTGAGCAGGTCCAGGTAGTCGGTCAGCTGCAGCGTGGCGCCCAGCAGGCCCTCGAACAGCGGTTCGGGCTTCTCCGGCGGTGCCTGCAGGATGTCCTGCAGGCCCTGCTTCATTTCATCGGCCAGCAGCGCGGCGCCCTGGCAACGCACCATGGTGAGCGTGCCGCGCACCTGGTGCAGTTCGACCACCGCACGCTGCAGCGGCAGCGGATCCTGGGAATTCTCGAGATAGGCCTCGATGGCCTGGCGTACGCGCAGGACGCTCTGGTCAAGTTCGCCCTTGACCCACTGCAGGGCGTCGGCGACGGTTTGCCTGACCTGGGCCACCGGTCACTCCGGCAGTCGGAAACCGGCCACGGACTGCTTCAACTGCATGGCCAGCTGCGCCAGGCGGCTGATGGCCTCGCCGGTGGCGCGCGTGCCCTGCGCGGTCTGCTCGGTGATCTCGCGGATCGAGACCATGGTCTGCGATACACGCGCCGCTTCGGCGTTCTGCTGGCGCGAGGCGTTGGAGATGTCCTGCACCAGCCGCGCGATCTGGCCCGACACCTGTTCGATCTCGTCCAGCGCCTGGCCGGCATTCTCGGCCAGGCGGGCGCCGCTGACCACGCCCGCGGTGCTCTTCTCCATCGAGATCACCGCCTCGTTGGTGTCGGCCTGAATGGTGCGCACGATGGCTTCGATCTGCTTGGTGGCGTTGGCGGAGCGCTCCGCCAGCCGCTGCACTTCGTCCGCCACCACCGCGAAGCCGCGACCGGCCTCGCCGGCCATGGCCGCCTGGATGGAGGCATTCAGCGCCAGGGTGTTGGTCTGCTCGGCGATGTCGTTGATCAGCTCCACGATGTTACCGATCTCCTGCGAACTCTCGCCCAGGCGCTTGATGCGCTTGGAGGTCTCCTGGATCTGCTCGCGGATGCTGTCCATGCCCTGGATGGTGCGCTTCACCGCCTCGCTGCCGTTGTGCGCCACCTGCACCGAGCGCTGCGCCACCTCGGCGGCCTGCGCGGCGTTGCCGGCCACCTGCTGGATCGACTGCACCATCTTGCCGATCAACTCGGTGGTGGCCAGGATCTGCTGGGTCTGGGTCTGGCTGGCGCGGGTCAGCTGCTGGGCGGTGGCCAGCGATTCGTCGGTACCGCGCGCGACCTGTTCCGAGGTCTTGTTGATGGTCGCAACCACGTCGCGCAGCGCCTCGATGGTGTAGTTCACCGAGTCGGCGATCGCGCCGGTCACGTCCTCGGTCACGGTGGTCTCGATGGTCAGGTCGCCGTCGGCCAGCGCGCTCATCTCGTCCAGCAGACGCAGAATCGCGTCCTGCGTGCGCTGGGTCTGCAGCTGGGCGGCACTCTGGATCTGCTTGACCTGCGCGTTCAGCGATACCGCCAGCACGGCCACCAGCACCAGACACAGACCGCCGGCGATGTAACCGACGGCCGGTGGAATGCCGAAGCCCAGCAGCGGCTTGGCGCCGCTGCCGGCGATCACCAGCAGCATCCCGAGCACGGCCAGCGCCAGGCCACCGAGCACGACGAAGAGATTTCTGCTGGAACTGGCGGCTTCCGCCGCACTCGTTGTTTTGTCAGCCACGCTGTCTGCTCCCCCAATGCGGAATGATGAACCGACTCGATGCCTGTCTTGCCTAGGCCGCTGCGTTCTGGAACACGGGGCTGGTGACCAGCCGACTGAGACTCATCGCCAGCCACAGCTGGCCATCACGCACGAACGCGCCCAACAGGTACGGGTGCAGCGGGTCGCCCTCGTCCGGCACCAGCTCGTGCCGCTGGTCCTGCGGGTTGAAGCGGCGGAAACCCGCCACTTCGTCCACCAGGAACCCGGCCGGCACCTCGTCCGCGTTGTATACCAGCACGCGTGTGCTGCGCTGGATCGCGGTCGCCTCCCCGCCGAGCAGGCGGTTGAGGTCGATCAGCGGCAGCAGATCGCCACGCACGTTGGCGATGCCCAGCAGCCAGGGCTTGGCACCCGGCACGCGCGTGTATTCCGGCGGCGTCAGTACCTCGCGCACGTCGGCACGCGGGGTGACCAGCTGGTGCCCGGCCAGACGATAGCCGAGCCCGGTCCACACGTCCTGTGCCTCGCCTGCCGCGCCGGCCGACGCGGCTGTCTGCAGTCGCGCCTCGAGCGCGGCCAGCAGCTCGAAGGGGCGGTCACGCAGTGCGCGCAGCTCGGACGTCATGGCGCCATTACTTCTGCGAGATGGACCTGACCTTGAGCACCGACTGCACGGTTTCCACCAGCTGCGCCGGCTTGACCGGCTTGACCAGGTATTCCACCGCGCCTTGGCGCAGCCCCCAGACCCGGTCGGTCTCCTGGCCCTTGCTGCTGATGATGATGATCGGGATGTTCTGGGTCTGCGGATCCTTGGCCAGCTTGCGCGTGGCCTGGAAGCCGCTCATGCCCTCGAACACCACATCCATCAGGATCAGGTCGGGCTTCTTGTCCTTGGCGATTTCGACGCTGTCGACCGCAGAATTGGCTGCAAGCACCTCATGACCCGCGCCCTGCAGCGCGTTGGTCATGACATGTACGTCGGTCGGCGAATCGTCAACGATCATGATCCGGGCCATCTGTCGCACTCCTAAATGTCGGGGAATACCGTTGCTGGGGAATCTAGCGGCACCCTAGGCCGCAACCTTGGCATGGGCACGCACCGCGCTGACCAGCTCATCGCGCGTGAACGGCTTGGTGAGGTACTGGTCCGAGCCGACGATGCGGCCGCGCGCGCGATCGAACAGGCCGTCCTTGCTGGACAGCATGATCACCGGCGTCTGCCGGAATTTGGGATTATTCTTGATCAGGGCACAGGTCTGGTAACCGTCCAGGCGCGGCATCATGATGTCCACGAAGATGATGTCGGGGCCATGATCGGCGATCTTGGCCAGGGCCTCGAAGCCGTCGGTGGCGGTCAGCACCTTGCAGCCCATCTTCGACAGCAGGGTTTCCGCCGTGCGGCGGATGGTCTTGCTGTCGTCGATCACCATCACCTTGATGCCGGCGAGTTCGGTCGACTCGGATTCGGCGCTCACCTGCCCCTCCTCGCTGTTGTGCCTGCGATCCCTCGCAACCCTAGAATTCTTAATCAGTTATCGGCTCTCTTGTAGCATAATCCACGTGTCCATGCCTACAACCCGCCTGGGGTTTTTGGGCTACCATTGCCCGATACCCGCAGATGCCCACAGGGACGGCAATACATGGCCCTCGCCAACCCGGTTCCGCACCTCATCACCGCCCAACAGGGACCGCTGCAGCAGCTGGAATCGCAGCTGCTCACCCACCAGAGCGAGATCGAGGGCTGGCTGCGCCAGCAGTGGCTGCGCACACCGGCGCCGTTCTACTGCTCGGTGGACCTGCGCAACGCCGGCCACAAGCTGGCGCCGGTGGATACCAACCTGTTCCCGGCCGGCTTCAACAACCTGAACCCGGCCTTCGAGCCGCTCTGTATCCAGGCGCTGCAGTCGGCGATGGAACGCGTCTGCCCCACCGCAGCCGGCGTCCTGCTGATCCCGGAAAGCCACACCCGCAACCGCTTCTATCTGGAAAGCCTGGCCACGCTGGCCGGCCTGATCCGCAAGGCCGGTTTCAAGCTGCGCATCGGCTCCCTGTCGCCCGACCTCGGCGCCCCGCAGACACTCACGCTGGACTCGGGCCGCGAACTGCTGCTGGAACCGCTGCGGCGCGAGGGCAACCGGCTGCAGGTCGGCGACTTCACGCCCTGCGCCATCCTGCTCAACAACGACCTCTCCGGCGGCCGGCCGGCGCTGCTGGAGGGGCTGGAACAGCCCGTCATCCCGCCGCTCAGCCTGGGCTGGAGCAACCGGCTGAAGTCACAGCATTTCGCGCTCTACCACGAAGTGGCCGAGGAGTTCGCGGCGCGCATCGACATCGATCCTTGGCTGATCGACCCGCTGTTCCGCAACTGCGGCCAGATCAACTTCATGAAGCGCGAGGGCGAGGACTGCCTGGCCGGTAATATCGCGCTGCTGCTGGAGGAGATCCGCGACAAGTACCGGGAGTACGGCATCGAGCGCGAGCCCTATGTCGTGGTCAAGGCCGACGCCGGCACCTACGGCATGGCGGTGATGACCGCCAAGAGCCCGGACGACGTGCGCGACATGAATCGCAAGCAGCGCACGCGCATGGCAGCGCTCAAGGAAGGCCGCGAGGTGACCGGCGCCATCATCCAGGAGGGCGTGTACACCAGCGAGACCTGGGGCCCGAACCAGGCGCCGGCCGAGCCGGTGGTGTACATGATCGATCACTACGTGGTCGGCGGCTTCTATCGCATCCATGGCAGCAAGGCGCCGGACGGCATCCTCAATTCGCCCGGCATGGAGTTCCAGCCGCTGGCCTTCGCCCACAGCTGCAGCCTGCCCGACCACGACCAGGACTGCGACGCCGGGCCTAACCGCTTCTATGCCTACGGCGTGGTTGCACGCCTGGCGCTGCTGGCGGCCGCGCGCGAGATCGCGCAGCAACAGGCCACACCGGTGGCGACCTGAGCATGGCCGTCCGGCTCGGCGTGGTCATGGATCCGATCGGGTCTATCAGGCCTTACAAAGACACCACCCTGGCCATGCTGCTGGAGGCGCAGCGGCGCGGCTGGCCCATCGCCTACATGGAGCTGGCCGACCTGTTCCTGCGCGATGGCGTGGCCTGGGCCCGCACCCGCGCGCTCACGGTGCGGGACGACGGCCACGACTGGTACGGCTTCGGCGAGGAGACCGTACTGCCGCTGGGCGAGCTGGATGTGATCCTGATGCGCAAGGATCCCCCCTTCGACACCGAGTACATCTACGCCACCTACATCCTGGAACAGGCCCAGGAAGACGGGGCCTGGGTGATCAACGACCCGGCCGCGCTGCGCGACACCAACGAAAAATTCGCCATCACCTGGTTCCCGCAATGCTGCGCGCCGACGCTGGTCACCCGGCAGATGGCGCAGATCCGCCAGTTCTTGCGTGAACAGGGCGAAATCGTGGTCAAGCCGCTGTATGGCATGGGCGGGGCCTCTATTTTCCGCCTCCGCGAGGACGACCCCAACGTCTCGGTGGTGCTGGAAACCCTGACGGATTACGGACGGCGCTTCGCCATGGCCCAGCGCTACCTGCCGGCGATCGCCCAGGGCGACAAACGCATCCTGATGATCGACGGCGAGCCCGTGCCCTATGCGCTGGCGCGCATTCCGGCCGAGGGTGAGAGCCGCGGCAACCTGGCCGCCGGCGGGCGCGGCGAGGGCGTGGAACTGTCCGAGCGCGACCGCTGGATCTGCGCCCAGGTCGGCCCGACCCTGCGCGAGAGGGGACTGGTGTTCGTGGGGCTGGACGTGATCGGCGACTATCTCACCGAGATCAACGTCACCAGCCCCACCTGCGTGCGCGAGCTCGACAAGCTCTACGGCCTGAACATCGCCGGCGATCTCATGGACGCCGTCGAGGCCGGACTCGACGCGCGCGCAGCCGACGACCGGGCCGATGCCGTCGTCGGCTGACGCTCGACGCCTGTGGCTGGCCTGCGGCCTCGCCGCGCTGCTGCATCTTGCGCTGCTGTTCGGCCTGCGCCTGGGCAGCGCACCCGTCGCCATTCCGACCCTGGAGGTTACGCTGCTGGCTATGCCCGCGAGCAGTCCCCCACTCAGCGCACGCGTGCTGGCTCCCGTGGCGCAGAGCGGCGGCGGCAAGCGGCTGCAACCACGCATTCCTTCGGCCCGCGAGGGCGGCCCCGGCGAGCTGGCTGGGCTGGTCCATGCCGCCGATCCGGTGCTGCAGACCGACATGGCGGCCGGCCCAGTACCGCCGCGGCTGAGCACCGATGCGCCTTCGCGGCAGGCCGCCGTCCGCAGCGACAGCGCTCGAACCGGGGCCGGCACGGCCCTGCTGCTGCCGCGACGCGAACGGTCGGGGGATCCCAGCCGCGGCGAGCCGTCGGCCAGCGCGCCGGTCAGCGACGACGGTCGCCGTGCCGACGCCGGCCTGAGTACCCGCGCCTCGCGCGAGGCGGCCTACCGTGAGCTGTGGCGCCGGCGCGTCGAGCGCGCGGGCGCCGCCAACTTCCCCTGGTCGGCGCTGGCGATGGGCCAGCCCAAGAGCCTGACGCTGCTGGTCACGCTGCGCGCGGACGGCAGCGTCAGCCAGGCTCGCGTGCTGCGTTCCTCGGGGCTGCCGATGCTCGACCGGGCCGCGCTCGACATCCTGCGCCTGGCGGGTCCGTTCCCGCCCTTTCCGGACGATCTGCGCCGCGATACCCAGACCCTGAGCTTTGCCTACGACTGGGAATTCCTGCCCGGCGACCGGGCCAGACTGCACGTCGGCAACTAGTCATGCGCTTCGCGCAGGTATAGCCCGGCATCTGTCCAGCGTTTAAACTAGGGTCATGGTCGAAAACACCAGCTTGCGCAACCAGTTCCTGGTGGCCATGCCGGGCATGGTGGACGGCAATTTCGACCACACCGTCACCCTCCTGTGCGAGCATACGCCGGAAGGCGCCATGGGGCTGGTGATCAACCGGCCGACCACGCTCGATCTGCGCGACATGCTGCAGCACATGGGGATTCCCATTGAGCGCCTCGACGGCGAGCCCATCCCGGTGTACTGGGGCGGGCCGGTGCAGCCCGAGCGCGGCTTCGTGCTGCACAGCTCCGAGGCCGCGCGCTGGGATTCCACGCTCAAGCTGAGCGACGCCATCAGCGTCACCACTTCCAAGGACATTCTGGTCGCCATCAGCCAGGGCCAGGGGCCGGCACACTACCTGGTCACGCTCGGTTATGCCGGCTGGTCGGCCGGCCAGCTCGAGCAGGAGATCCTGCACAACAGCTGGCTCAATACGCCGGCGGACTCCGCCATCGTGTTCGAGACCCCGACGGCCGCGCGCTGGGAAGCGGCCGCGCGGCTGCTGGGCGTGGACGTGCGACTGCTTGGCACCGACCCCGGACACGCATGATGGCGGCCGCACGCGCCGTCGGCGACATCCTGCTCGGCTTCGATTTCGGTACCCGTCGCATCGGCGTGGCGCTCGGCAGCCGGCGCCTGGCTGGCGCGCGCGCGCTGGCCGCGCTGGAATACCAAGACGGACCGGACTGGGACGCGATCGCGCAGCTGATCGAGGACTGGCAACCGACGGCACTGGTGGTGGGCCTGCCACTGACACTCGAAGGCCGGCCGCAACCGGTCACCCGTGCCGCCCAGACGTTCATGCGCGAGCTCGAGCGACGCTTCGGCCTGCCGGTACACGGCGCCGACGAGCGCATGTCCTCGCTGGAGGCTCAGTCACAGCTGCGTACGCAGCGCGCCAGCGGCCTGCGTCGCCGACGTGTACGCGATGCCGACGTGGACAGCACTGCCGCCAAACTGATCCTGGAACACTGGCTGAGCGAACATCCATGACCCGGATGGGACACGCCGAAATCCAGCGGCTCATCCTGCGCATGGCGCAGGATCTGCGCGCGCAGCTCGGGACCGACCTGCCAGCGGCGGTCATGGTCGGCATCCAGACCGGTGGCTACTGGATCGCCGAGCACCTGCACCGGGCGCTGGACCTCACCGCGCCGCTGGGCAGCCTCAGTACGCGCCTGTACCGCGACGACTTCAACCGCATCGGTCTGCACCCCAAGATCAGCCCCTCCAAGCTCAGCGCCCCGATCGCCGGTCGTTGTGTGATCCTGGTGGACGACGTGCTGCACACCGGCCGCACCATCCGTGCCGCCATGAACGAGCTGTTCGATTACGGGCGTCCCGCGGCCATCCGGCTGGCGGTGCTGGTGGACCGCGGCGGCCATGAGCTGCCGATCGCCGCGGACGTGGTCGGCGCCAGTCTCGAGCTGCCCGCCGGCCGCCACGCGAAGCTGAGCGGGCCCGACCCCCTGCGGCTGGATATCCTGGATACGCCGGAATGAGCACGCCGACAGGCTGCCTGCCGGAAGGGCCGTGGGGGCAGGGGGCAGGCGCGGCTCACGAAAACCGCGGCACAGCTCTCACAGCAAAGGTGCGTCAGTGAGCGACCTGCAACTCGACGGCCAGGGCCGCCTGCGCCACCTGCTCACCACCGAGGGCCTCGGCAGCGAGCTGGTGCGCGAAATCCTCGACACGGCCGAGTCCTTCCTGCCGGTGGGCGCCCAGGCGGTGAAGAACGTGCCGCTGCTGCGCGGCCGCACGATCGTCAACCTGTTCTTCGAGCCGAGCACACGCACCCGCACAACCTTCGAGCTGGCGGCCAAGCGGCTGTCGGCCGACGTGCTGAATTTTCAGGTCGAAGTTTCGTCCAAGGCCAAAGGCGAGGACGACCTCGACACCCTCTACACCCTGCAGGCCATGCAGGTGGACATGTTCGTCGTGCGCCACCGGGAGAACGGCGCCGCTGCCAAGTTCGCGCGGCACGCGGCACCCCATGTCGCCATCCTCAACGCCGGTGACGGCACCAACGCCCATCCCACGCAGGCACTGCTGGACGCCTTCACCATCCGTCGCCACAAGCCGGACTTCCGCAGCCTGAAGGTGGCCATCGTCGGCGACGTGCTGCACTCGCGCGTGGCGCTGTCCAACATCCATTGCCTCAAGGCGCTGGGCGTCGGCGACATCCGCGTCGTCGCACCGCCGGCACTGATGCTGGAGAATCCGCAGGCCCTTGGCGTCAGGCCCTTCCACGATCTGGCCGCCGGCATCCGCGGGGCCGACGTGGTCATGACCCTGCGCCTGCAGCACGAGCGCATGCACGAGCGCAAGATCGAGAGCCTGGAGGCCTATCACGCCGAGTACGGGCTGACGCGCGCCAGCCTGGCGCCGGCGGCGCCGGACGCGATCATCATGCACCCCGGGCCCATCAACCGTGGCGTGGAAATCGACGAGGACGTGGCCTACGGCCCGCGTTCTGTGATCCTGGAGCAGGTCACCAACGGCATCGCCGTGCGCATGGCGGTGATGGCGATGATCATCCGGAACCTCGAACCGACTCAATAATCCGCTGGTCTGTTCCTGTCATGCCGGCGGAAGACGGGATCCAGCGTCTCGTTTGCAGGCGCTCGAAGACACCGGGTTCCCGCCAGCGCGGGAACGACGATCGTCAACCGAAGCTCATCTTGCTTTCCAGATTCGCGCGCGAGTCGGCGTTGGACAGCGCGGTCTCCAGGTCGATGCGGCCCTCGCGGTAGAGCTGGGTCAGCGCAGTGTCGAAGGTCTGCATGCCGCGGTCCGAGCTTTCCTCCATCTGTTCCTTGATCGAGCCGATCTCGCCCTTGAGAATCAGCTCGGCGATGTACGGCGTGTTCAGCATCACCTCGACCGCGGCCACGCGCCGCCCGTCTTTGCCCTTGACCAGCCGCTGGGAGATGATCGCGCGCAGATTGATGGACAGATCCTGCAGCAGCTGCTCGCGCATGTCGTCCGGGAACATACTGATGATGCGCTGCAGAGTCTGGTAGCTGTTGTTGGCGTGCAGCGTGGAGATCGCGAGGTGGCCGGTGCTGGCCAGCGTGATCACCGCCTCCATGGTCTCGCGGTCACGCGCCTCGCCCACCAGGATCACGTCCGGGGCCTCGCGTACCGCGCTGCGGATCGCATTCATGTACGAGTGCGTGTCGTGCCCGATCTGGCGCTGGTTGATGATGGATTTCTTGTTGCGGTAGTAGAACTCGATCGGATCCTCGATGGTGAGGATATGACCGGTGATGTTCTCGTTGCGATGGTCGATCATCGCCGCCAGCGTGGTGGACTTGCCCGAGCCGGTGGCGCCGACCATCAGGATCAGACCTCGCTTGAGCATGATCAGGTCCTGCAGCACCGGCGGCAGCCCGAGCGAGGCGAAGCTCGGCACGTCCTTGACGATGCGCATGACCACTGCGCAGCTGCCACGCTGGCGAAACACGTTGACGCGGAAACGCCCCACCTCGGGGACGTGCAAGGGCAGGTCGATCTCGAGGTTCTTCTTGAAGAAGGCTTTCTGATCCTCGCTCAGCAGGCCCGCGGCGACCTGCTCCATGATCTCGGGCGTGAGGATGTCCTTGGGGCCGCCCACCGGATGGTGATCGCCTTCGATCTTGACCACGATCGGCGCACCCGAGCTGAGATAGACGTCGGAGGCGTTCTTGTCCACCGCCAGCTTGAGTGCGACCTTCAGGAACGGGCTGATGTTCATGCCGGGGCGTCCTCAGCGCCGGATCACGTTGGTGTCTTTATCGTCCGGCTGCAGGGACATCTTGCGCACCACGTCGTCCTCGAGCTCCCGGCTGGCGCGCTTGCTTTCCAGCTTGACGCGCAGGCGCAGTTCGTTCTGCGAGTCCGCGTTCCGGATGGCCTCGTCGTAGCTGATCAGACCGGACTCGAACATGTTGAACAGGCACTGGTCGAAGGTCTGCATGCCCTGTTCGGTCGAGCGCGCCATGAGCTCCTTCATCTTGGGCACCTCACCCTTGAAGATCAGGTCGGCCATCAGCGGGGTATTGATCATGATCTCCATCGCGGCGATACGGCCACCGTTCTCGCGCCGGATCAGGCGCTGCGAGATGATCGCCTTCATGTTCAGGGACAGGTCCATCAGCAACTGCTGACGCTTGTCTTCCGGAAAAAAGTTGATGATGCGGTCCATGGCCTGGTTGGAGCTGTTGGCATGCAGGGTCGCGAGCACCAGGTGGCCGGTTTCGGCGAAGTTGATGGCGTGCTCCATGGTCTCGCGCGTGCGGATTTCGCCGATCAGAATCACGTCCGGGGCCTGGCGCAGAGTGTTCTTCAGTGCCACTTCCCAGCTGTCGGTGTCCACGCCGACTTCACGCTGGGTGATCAGACAATTCTTGTGCGGATGCACGTATTCGATCGGATCCTCGATACTGATGATGTGTCCTCTCGAATTCTCGTTGCGGTAGCCGATCATCGCCGCCAGCGTGGTGGATTTGCCCGAGCCGGTCGCGCCCACCACCAGACAGATACCGCGTTTTTCCATCACGATCTTCTGCAGGATGCGCGGCAGCTGCAGCTGCTCGAAGGTCGGGATCTCGGTGGTGATCACGCGCAGCACGGCACCGACGCGCCCCTGCTGTACGAATGCGCTGACTCGGAAACGGCCGATGTCGCGCGGCGAGATGGCAAAGTTGCATTCGTTGGTGGCCTCGAATTCCTTGATCTGGCGGTCGTTCATCAACGCACGCACCATCACGGCCGACTGCTCTGCCGTCAACGGCTGGTCCATGGCCTTGGTCACCAGGCCGTCCACCTTGAGCGCCGGCGGGAAACCGGCCGTGATGAACAGGTCCGAGCCGTTCTGCTGCTTGAGACGGCGCAGCAGTTCCTGCACCAGCCGTATTGCCTGATCGCGTTCCATAGTGACGTCTCCCCGGGCCCCGGATTCGCTCAGGTGGCTTCCTTGGCAACCATGTAGATCCTGGCCTGCTCGGGCGCCACCAGGCCCTTGCGCACCAGGTCCTGCAGACACTGGTCCAGTGTCTGCATGCCGTACTTCTGGCCAGTCTGGATGGCCGAATACATCTGCGCCACCTTGTTCTCGCGGATCAGGTTGCGGATGGCCGGCGTGCCGACCATGATCTCGTGCGCGGCGATGCGGCCGCCGCCCTTCTTCTTGAGCAGGGTCTGCGAGATCACCGCCTGCAGCGATTCCGACAACATGGCACGGATCATGTCCTTCTCCGCCGCCGGGAACACATCCACGACGCGATCGATGGTCTTGGCCGCGCTGGAGGTGTGCAGCGTGCCGAACACCAGGTGGCCGGTCTCGGCGGCCGTCAGCGCCAGGCGGATGGTCTCCAGGTCGCGCATCTCGCCGACCAGGATGGTGTCCGGATCCTCGCGCAGCGCCGAGCGCAGCGCCTCGTTGAAGCCCAGCGTGTCACGGTGCACCTCGCGCTGGTTGATCAGACACTTCTTGGATTCGTGCACGAACTCGATCGGGTCCTCGACGGTGAGGATGTGCCCGTACTCGTTTTCGTTGATGTGGTTGATCATCGCCGCCAGCGTGGTGGATTTGCCCGAACCGGTCGGGCCGGTCACCAGCACGATGCCGCGCGGCAGGTCGCAGAAGTTCTTGAACACCGGCGGGCAGTTGAGCTGCTCCAGCGTCAGCACCTTGGACGGAATGGTGCGGAACACCCCGCCCGCACCGCGATTGTGGTTGAAGGCGTTGACGCGGAAGCGCGCCAGACCCGGGATCTCGAACGAAAAGTCGGTCTCGAGGAACTCCTCGAAGTCCTTGCGCTGCTTGTCGTTCATGATGTCGTAGATGAGGTCGTACACCTCCTTGTGCTCCATGGCCGGCAGGTTGATGCGGCGCACGTCGCCATCCACGCGAATCATGGGCGGCAGACCCGCAGACAGATGCAGGTCGGACGCGCCTTGCTTGACGCTGAAGGTAAGGAGTTGCGCGATGTCCATACGGTTCCCTGGTTTGGCAGCGCCAACGGCTGTTGTTATGGTGCTGGCCCGGATTGAAAGTAGCAGATTTGCGCAGGCAGGCCAATGACAGATATCGCCGCCAGGCTCGGCCAAGTCCGCGCCCGCATTGAAGAAGTTGCCCGCGCCTGCGGTCGCGACCCGGGCACGATCCGGCTGGTGGCGGTGAGCAAGACCCACCGCGTCGAGGTCGTGCGCGCCGCCGCGGCGGCCGGCCAGCGCGAGTTCGGCGAGAACCAGCTGCAGGAGGCGCTGCCCAAGATCGCCGCCACGTCGGATCTCGGGCTGGTCTGGCATTTCATCGGCCCGCTGCAGTCCAACAAGACCCGTGGCGTAGCCGAGCATTTCGACTGGGTGCACTCGATCGACCGGCTCAGGATCGCCGAGCGCCTGAGCACGCAGCGGCCGGCGGTGCTGCCGCCGCTGCAGGTCTGCATCCAGGTCAACACCAGCGGCGAGGCCAGCAAGTCGGGCGTGCCGTCCGCTGAGGCGCTGGCGCTGGCGCGGGCAGTCGCGACGCTGCCGCGGCTGCGGCTGCGCGGCGTCATGGCCATCCCGCAGCCGGAGGCGGACGCGACCCGGCAGCTGGAGGCCTGCCTGGCGGTGCGCGCGGTGTTCGAGCAGCTGCGCACGGCCGGCCTGGAACTGGATACACTCTCGCTCGGCATGTCGGCCGACCTCGAGGCCGCGGTGCAGGCCGGCTCCACCCTGCTGCGCATCGGCACCGATATTTTCGGCGCACGCGGCTGATCAAGAAGGTAACCCCTATGGACAAAGAAGCCCTCAAGCGCCAGGCCGCGGCGGCGGCGCTGGCCTACGTCGAGGACGACCAGATCATCGGCGTCGGCACCGGCTCGACCGTCAATCACTTCATCGAGCTGCTGGGCCCGCGCAAGCACCGCATCCGCGGTGCGGTGTCGAGCTCGGAGGCCTCGACCCGGAGACTCAGGGCGCTCGGCATCGAGGTGCTGGAGCTGAACAACACCGGACCGATTCCGGTGTATGTGGATGGCGCCGACGAGGCCGACCCGCACCTGCGCCTGATCAAAGGCGGTGGCGGCGCGCTGACGCGCGAGAAGGTCATCGCCGCCGCCAGCGCGCGCTTCGTCTGCATCGTGGACGAATCGAAGTGCGTGAACGTGCTCGGCAAGTTCCCGCTGCCGGTGGAAGTCATCCCGATGGCGCGCAGCTATGTCGCGCGCGAGCTGGTCAAGCTCGGCGGCCAACCGGAATGGCGCGAGAACTTCGTCACCGACAACGGCAACGCCATCCTCGACGTGCACCTGCTCGACATCACCGACCCGGTCAAGCTGGAAGACCGCATCAACGGCATCGCCGGCGTGGTCACGGTCGGGTTGTTCGCCAGGCGTCCGGCGGATGTGCTGCTGATCGCTGGCGCGGGCGGGGTGAAGACGGTCAAACGATCGTAAGCCGTGATTCCGGCGCAAGCGGGAATCCAGACGAAAAACCCGCCACCGGCGGGTTTTTGTTTGAGGCACTGGGTGCCGGCTTTCGCCGGGGCAATTTTTCGCTGCGCGAAAAATTGGCTGGGGGACTAGGATTCGAACCTAGATAAACAGAGTCAGAGTCTGTTGTCCTACCGTTAGACGATCCCCCAGTAGGTTAAAGACACTGGCGCCGCTTGCGCGGGGGCATGAGTGATTCTAACGCGCGCCTCGGCGCGCGGAAAATCACTAGCGCTTGGAGTACTGCGTGCCGCGGCGGGCCTTGTGCAGGCCGACCTTCTTGCGCTCGACCTCGCGCGCGTCACGGGTCACGAAGCCGGCAGCGCGCAGCGGCGCGCGCAGGGTGGCATCGTATTCGATCAGGGCGCGGGTGATGCCGTGCCGGATGGCGCCGGCCTGGCCGCTCGGGCCGCCGCCTTCGACCGTCACCAGGATGTCGAAGCGGTTGAGCGAGTCCACCACTTCCAGCGGCTGGCGCACCATCATGCGCGAGGTCTCGCGGCCGAAGTAGTCGGCCAGCGACTTGCTGTTGATGGTGATCTGGCCCTTGCCGGGCTTGAGGAACACGCGGGCGGTGGCGGTCTTGCGCCGGCCGGTGCCGTAGTTCTGGGTCTGCGCCATGGTCGTGCTTCTTGCGGTGTGGGGTGGGTTCAGGCCCGGAGGTCCAGGGGCTTGGGCTGCTGCGCGGCGTGCGGGTGCTCGGCGCCGCCGTACACCTTCAGCTTCTTGAACATGGCGCGGCCCAGTGGGTTCTTCGGCAGCATGCCCTTGACTGCGATCTCCAGCGCGCGCTCCGGCTGCTGCTGCAGCTGGTCGCGCAGGGTGATGGTCTTGAGCTCGCCGGGCTTGCCGCTGTGGCGGTGGTAGGTCTTGGCGAGCAGCTTGTTGCCGGTCACGCGCACCTTGGCGGCGTTGATCACGACCAGGAAGTCGCCGGTGTCCACGTGCGGCGTGTACTCGGGCTTGTGCTTGCCGCGCAGGCGGGTGGCCAGCTCGGAGGCCAGGCGGCCCAGGGTCTTGCCACTGGCATCGACCAGGTACCAGTCGCCCTTCACGGCGCCGGGCTTGGCGGAATAGGTCTTCATGGATGGAATGTCTCGGGCTTTCGGGGCCGGAAAGGCGCGAAAGTCTACCGGAGCCCCCCGCCCTTTGCAAGGTAAAAAGCGGCCCGGCGGACGCGTCTAAGCCCCGGAAAGCACTAGATTCGCAGGCGATCGACCGGCTCCCCGCCGATCAGGTGCCGGTCGATGATTTCGTCGATGTCCTGCTCGTCCACATAGCTGTACCAGACCGCCTCCGGATACACGACCAGGACCGGCCCCAGCTCGCAACGGTCCAGGCAGCCGGCCTGGTTGATGCGGATCTTGCCGGGCCCGGCCAGGCCCAGCGCCTTGATGCGCTGCTTGCAGTAGTCGCGCACCCGGCTGGCGCCGTGCTGCTCGCAGCAGGTGCGGCCGTCCGTGCGCAGGTTGCAGCAGAAAAAAACGTGGCGCTGGTAATGGCTCACGGGGCGGGTCCGGGCGGCGAGAATTACGGTTTATGATTATAGATCAAGCCCTCCCGCAGCCCCGGACCGCAGCCTTGGCCCGCGATGCCGACACCCGCTTCCCGCTGGCCGATGCCGACCTCTGCGTCAAATGCGGCCTGTGCCTGCCGCACTGCCCCACCTACCGCCTGAGCCGGGACGAGGGCGATTCGCCGCGCGGCCGCATCGCGCTGATGCAGGGGCTGGCCACCGGCCTGATCGGACCGGGCGCGCGGCTGGAGGCACACCTCGACGGCTGCCTGACCTGCCGCAGCTGCGAGGCCGTATGCCCGGCGCAGGTTCCCTATGGCCGTCTGATCGACGCCGGTCGTGCGGAACTGGCGCGCCTTCGCCCGGCCCGCAGCCGTCTGACCCGTATTCTGGGCACCGTGCTCGCAAACCGCGCACTGCGCCGCGGCATCGGCTGGCTGCTGTGGCTGTATCGGGCCAGCCGCCTGCAAGCCCTGGTGCGGCGCCTGCACCTGCTCGGCGCAGGCCCGCTGGCGCGGCTGGAATCCCTGCTGCCGTCGCTGCCCGCCCCGCTGGGCTGGAAGGCTTTTTATCCCGCCATCGGCACGCGCCAGGGGGCGGTCACGCTATTCGTCGGCTGCGTCGGCGAGCTGGCCGAGCGCCAGGCGCTGGCCGACGGCATCACGCTGCTGACGCGGCTCGGTTACGAGGTGCGCGTGCCGCCAGCGCAGACCTGCTGCGGCGCGCTGCACCTGCACAACGGCCTGCCGGCGCAGGCGCGCGATCTGGCCCGGCGCAACCTCGCGGCGCTGGCCGATGACAGCGTGGCCGTGGTCGGCAGCTCCAGCGGCTGCACCGCCACGCTGCGGGAGTATGCGGAACTCTTGCCGGCAGCCGCGGATTTCGGGCGCCGTGTCGAGGATATCGGCGTGTTCCTGACCCATGCGCAGGGCTGGGAACGCTTGCGCTTCCGTCCGCTGGCGCTGACCGTGGCGGTGCACGAGCCCTGCACCCTGCGCAATGTGCTCAAGGGCGCGGGCGCGGCCCATGCCCTGCTGGCGCGCATACCCGGGCTGCGCCTGCGTCCGCTGGCGTACGGCACCGGTTGCTGCGGTGCGGCCGGCAGTTACTTCCTGACCCAGGCGGACACCGCCGACCGGCTGGCCGCAGACATGCTGGCAAGCGTCATGGCCGATCCGCCCGATGCGCTGGTGAGTTCGAACGTGGGTTGCGCGCTGCATCTGTCGGCGCGGCTGCGCCGGGACGGGCGGCCGCTGCCGGTGCTGCACCCGGTCAGCCTGCTGGTTCGGCAGTTGGAACCAGGTCGGGCGGCGGGTTCCTGAGGGCGGCGTCGATCCGCAGCAGGATCAGGCCGGCCAGTTCCTCCTGCATCTCGCGCTGCAGCTGCCGGCGCTCGGCTTCCTTGGCCAGCACGCGCGTCTCGTCGAAGCTGAACTCACGCAGCGCAGTCAGCGACTGGCGCGGCACGCGCAGCTGCCCGTCCACGCTGTAGTCGAACTCGACCGTCGTCTCGATCTCGTACTCGATCGCCTTGCCGGTCGGCCCGATGGAGAGCACCCGCAGCCTCTCGTACAGTGCGTGCACCTTGAGGTGGCCGGGTGCTGCGGCCGCGCTGTCGACCACCTGCGCGCCGCGGCGCTTGAGCTGCACGCGCAAGACTTCCTCGAGCCGTGACTGAATCGTCTCGTAACGGTTGGCGCGGTAGTCCAGGTACACCACCGCCAGCTCCGGCGGCAGCGGGCGACTGCCCTTGAGCGCAAAGCCGCAGCCGGCCAGCAGAAATGCGGTAAAGAGCGCGGGCAGCAGTCGCCGCACTCGGCCGGCCGTGGGCAGGTTAAAGGTCATGCTTGCCTTCGCATAATGGCTCACGGTCGCTCACACCACCAGGTTGATCAGCTTGCCCGGCACCACGATGCACTTGCGCAGCGGCTTGCCGGCCACGAAGCGCTGCACGTTTTCATCCGCGAGCGCCGCCGCTTGCAGTTCCGCCTGCCCCGCGTCGGCGGCGACCTCCACCTGGCCGCGCAGCTTGCCGTTGACCTGCACCACCAGGCGTACGCGCTCGCGCGCCATCGCGCCGGGATCGGCCGCCGGCCAGGGCCGGTCCAGCACCGCATCGTCGTGGCCCAGAGCATGCCACAGTCGGTGGCAGACGTGCGGCACGATGGGCGACAGCATCAGCACCACGGCCTCAAGCGCCTCCTGCATCACCACGCGGCCCTGCGGGCTGCCCGAATCGGGCGAGCCCTCGAATTTATACAGGGCGTTGACCAGTTCCATCACCGCCGCGATGGCGGTGTTGAAGGTGTAGCGGCGACCGACGTCGTCGCCGACCTTGGCGATGGTCTCGTGCAGCTTGGCGCGCAGCGCCCTGGCGCTGTCACCCCCACCCTTGCCCTCCCCCATCCAGGGGGAGGGTTGGGGTGGGGGGGCGCTGACATGCACGTGCACGAGTTTCCACAGCCGGCGCAGGAAACGCGCCGCGCCCTCGATGCCGGCATCCGACCATTCCAGCGTCTGCTCCGGCGGTGCCGCGAACATCATGAACAGACGCACGGCGTCGGCGCCGTACCGCTCGATCATCGCCTGCGGGTCAACAGTATTCCCCTTGGACTTGGACATCTTCGCGCCGTCCTTGAGCACCATGCCCTGGGTCAGAAGGCGCGTGAACGGCTCGTCCACCTTCAGCAGCCCTTCGTCGCGCAGCAGCTTCTGGAAGAAGCGCGCGTACAAGAGGTGCAGGATGGCGTGCTCGATGCCGCCGATGTACTGGTCCACCGGCATCCAGTAGGCGGCGCGCTCGTCCAGCATGGCCTTGTCGTTATCGGGGCAGGCGAAGCGCGCGAAATACCAGGACGACTCGACGAAGGTGTCGAAGGTGTCGGTCTCGCGCTCGGCCGGCTGACCGCACTGCGGGCAGTTCGTCCGGTAGAACGCCGGCATTTTCTTGATCGGCGAGCCGACGCCGTCGAAGGCGACGTCTTCCGGCAGTACCACCGGCAGCTGGTCTTCCGGCACCGGCACCGCGCCGCAGTCGGGGCAATTGATCACCGGGATCGGGCAGCCCCAGTAACGCTGGCGCGAGATGCCCCAGTCGCGCAGACGCCAGTTCACGCACCGGCGGCCGCGCTTCTCGTGAGCCAGATAGCTGGCGATCGCCTCGAACGCGGCCTTGAAATCCAGGCCGGTGAAGGGGCCGGAATGCACGCAGATGCCGTAGTCGGTGTAGGCGGCCTGCGACACGTCCGGGCGCTCGTCCGCCGAGGGCGCGATCACCACTTTGATCGGCAGGTCGTGCGCTTTGGCAAACTCCCAGTCGCGCTGGTCGTGTGCCGGCACACTCATCACCGCACCGGTGCCATAGGTCATCAGCACGAAGTTCGCTGCCCAGACCGGAAGCTTCTCGCCGGTCACCGGATGCACGGCGTGGATGCCCAAGGGCAAGCCCTTCTTCTCCTGCGTTTCCAGCGTGGCCGCGGCGACACCGGTCTTGCGGCACTCCTCGATGAAGGCCGCGAGCGCGGGATTCGACGCGGCGGCCTTGAGGCTCAGCGGATGGGCGGCGGCGACGGCGAGATAGGTCACGCCCATGAGCGTGTCCGGCCGCGTGGTGAAGACAGTCACGACCTCGTCGCTGCCCTCGATGGCGAAGTCGATCTCGAGCCCTTCCGACTTGCCGATCCAGTTGCGCTGCATGGTCCTGACCGCGTCCGGCCAGCCGTCCAGCGTATCCAGGCCCGCCAGCAGCTCATCCGCGTATGCGGAGATCTTCAGGAACCACTGCGGGATCTCGCGCTGCTCGACGATCGCGCCGGAGCGCCAGCCGCGCCCTTCCACCACCTGCTCGTTGGCCAGCACGGTCTGGTCCACCGGATCCCAGTTCACCAGCGCGTTCTTCTTGTAGACCAGCCCCTTCTTCAGCAGGCGCGTGAACAGCCACTGCTCCCAGCGGTAGTACTCGGGACGGCAGGTGGCGAGTTCGCGCGACCAGTCGTAGGCGAAGCCCAGCCGCTTGAGCTGCTGCTTCATGTATTCGATGTTGCCGTAGGTCCACTGCGCCGGCGGCACTTTGTTCTGGATCGCGGCGTTCTCGGCCGGCAGGCCGAAGGCGTCGAAGCCCATGGGCTGCAGCACGTTGTAGCCGCGCATGCGCTGGTAGCGGCTGATGACATCGCCGATGGTGTAGTTGCGCACATGGCCCATGTGCAGCCGCCCGCTCGGGTACGGGAACATGGACAGGCAGTAGAACTTCGGGCGGTCGGCACGCTCGACGGCGCGAAAGCAGCCGCGCTGTTCCCAATAAGCCTGGGCCTCGGCCTCGACGTCCTGGGGTCGATAGTGTTCTTCCATCATCGGCTGGCTGGGCTAAGCTTGCGGTCAGGGGCGGGACAAAGGCGCTAAAGGATACCCCAGCGCGCGACCCCCGCCCAGACATCGATTGCAGATCAGGCATCGACCCGAGGGTGGCATGAGCACCGAACCGGCCCGCGATCCCGCCCATGAGGCCGTCACCGACCTGGCCGAGGGCTATGCGCGCATGCTGGAGCGCATCCGCGCGCGCCTGGCCCAGGCCGAGGCCAGGGCGCCGCTGCCGCTCTACATGGCGATCGAGGAGGCGCGCGAGCAGGCCGTGGTGCTGGGCGAGCTGACCCAGGCCGAGGCGCGCGAGGTGGCCATCTGGCTGCAGCGCGACCTGATGCACCTGCGCGAGGTCATGCAGCGCGCCGGCCGCGGCGTACGCAACTGGCTGGGCCTGGACCTCGCCCTGCTCGAGCAGGGCCTGCTGGACACGCTGGCCGACCCGACGCGCGTGGACTGGCTGCGGTTGCAGGAAGAATTCGAGATGCTGCGCCGCGAATCAGGCGCGGCGACGACGCCAGAGCAGCAGCCCGCCAAGGCCGGCCAGGCTCAGAAACCATAACGGCGCATTGCCGAAACGCACATAGGGCGTCTGGCCCGTGCG
>DATLYR010000110.1 GCA_035574475.1 Nevskiales bacterium
CGGCAGACCGACGCGGCTTGAAGAATCGGGCAGAGCATCCGAGAACTCCGCCTCGTTGAGAATCCGGTCTTCATAAGCCAGCACGCGCGCTTCACGCAGCAGGATGCGCGCCTGACTGTCCTCCACCTCGCGGCCGGTGGACCGGATATACAGCAGCACATCCACCAGATCGCCCGGGCGGACGAAACCGCCGACGGCGATCACATCGTTGATCTCCAGCGACATGGCCTGGAAGCCCGGCGGGATCGAGCGCACCAGCGTGTTGGCTTCGCGGAAATGGCGCGGGCCCAGGGTGGTGCCGGTCGGCACGTCGATGAGTGGGGCCTTGCCGACGACGTCTTCCGTGCGGGTGAAGTACTGTTCCGGCAGCACCGCCACCGGCACCAAGGCCACGGCGTCGCCCGGCACCGGCGCGTAGGCCGGCAGCGGCCTGACGGCGACCACGGCCATGGTCTGCGCAGCGGCCCCGGCACCCTGGGCGGGCGCGGTTGGCTGGGGCGCGACGATGGTCTGGCTCATGCGGTAAGCGATCAGGCCGAGCACGATCGCCAGCACGAAGGCCACCAAGGCCATGATCTTGAGCGCAGTACTGCTCATGTCGAGTCTCCCTTCTTCGTTCGGATGCCGGGACGGCTAGACACCGACCACCCCCCGCGCCACCAGTGTACCGGGCATGGGGGGTATCGGGCCGAGCGCCGGCAGGGGGATTTGCGGGAACAGGCCACTGAAGCTGAAGACCAGGTTGACGGTCACCACGCCGCCGATGCCGGTGGGCGAATCCGCCACCGTCACCTCGACCTTGGAGCCGTCGCTGCCGAGCACGCGCTCACGCTGCGCCGGCGGCAGGAAGTCGAGCACGCGCGTGGCTGTGGCCACCACCTCCGCCCGGACCGCCGCTTCATAGTCGGCGGGATCCTGTGCCGGGTCGACCTTGACCGCGGCTTCGGCCGCTTCCTGCGCGGCGAAGGTGATCGCCTCCTGCACGATGAACATGTAGGAGTAAACCACGATCCCGTAGATCATGAGCAGGAGCAGCGGCAGCATGATGGCGAACTCAAGCGCAGCCGCCCCCGACTCGCCGCGTCGGGAGTGCATGGAACGCGGGTCCGGCCGGTCAGCCGCCGCCGGGCAGCGCGTCGAGCACCTGCTGGAACAGGCCGTCCAGGCCACCGCCCAGCGCCGTCACCGTCAGGATGATGGCAACGGCGATCAGCGCGATGATCAGGCCGTATTCCACGGCGCTGGCACCCCGCTGGCTGCGCAAGCCCCGGTTCTGCATACCCCGCTTTGTCTGTGTGGTCATCCGACACCTCGCTTGTAGGGATTCACGGACCCTGTCATGTTCTTGATTCTTTTAACTCTATCCCAAAGATCGTGATGCGTCGCGCGCCTGCGGCGCGCGGTAAGAAGATAGCGCGCCGGCCCGGTGCCAGACATGGATGAAATTGACTAATGCCCCTGTACGCCATCGGCGATGTCCAAGGTTGCCTTGCTGAGCTGCTGCAGCTGCTGGAGCGACTGCGCTTCAGCCCTGACCGCGACCGGTTGTGGTTCACCGGCGACCTGGTGAACCGCGGCCCGGACTCCCTCGGTACGCTGCGCTTCGTTCGCAGCCTGGGCAGCGCCGCCGTCACCGTCCTGGGTAATCACGACCTGCATCTGCTGGCGGTGGCCGCTGACCCGCAGCGGCGCCGGCGCACGGACGACAGTCTGGACGCGGTGCTGCAGGCCCCCGATCGCGACGAGCTGCTGGACTGGCTGCGTCGTCAGCCGCTGCTGCATCACGACCCCGAGCGCGCGGTCACGATGGTACATGCCGGCCTGCCTCCGGAGTGGGACCTGGCCGCCGCCCAGGCTTGCGCCCGCGAAGTCGAAACCGTACTGCGTGCGGGCGACGGCACGGCGTTCTTCGGCCATATGTATGGCGACCAGCCGCGGCGCTGGGACCCGGCGCTGACCGGCTGGCCGCGGCTGCGCTTCATCGTCAATTGCCTGACACGCCTGCGCTACTGCACGCCGGACGGACGGCTGGCGCTGGAACACAAGGGCGCGCCGGACGGCCAGCGCGACGACGTGCAGCCCTGGTTCCGGCTGCCGGGGCGCAGGAGCCGTGGGCAACGGATCGTGTTCGGCCACTGGTCCACGCTCGGGCAGGTGGCCTGGGACGACGAGCGGGTCTGGGGGCTGGATTCAGGCTGCGTGTGGGGCGGCAGGCTCAGCGCGCTGCGGCTCGACACAGAACCCTGGGAACTCACCCAGCTGCCCTGCCCGCCGTACTGCCGACCCGTCGTGGATTGAACATGCAGGCCGTGCGTTTTGTTTCTTGCCCCGGCACGGCGCCCGCATGAACGGCCCCCCATCCCAAGCGGGATGGGGACCGCCAGCTTATACCGCCCGAAAACCTGTAGCGGACTCGGGCTGCAACATGGCTGCGCGAAACGCGCCCGCTCAGGCCTTGGCCGGCTCCGCGGCTGGCAGCTTCTCGAGCAGGAAGGCGGCGAATGCGGGCAGCATCAACACCGCTGCCACCGCGTTGGCGATGAACATGATGGTCAGCAGAATACCCATGTCCACCTGGAACTGCAGTCCCGACAGCATCCAAGTGCTCACGCTCGCCCCCAGCGTCAGTGCGGTGAAGATCACTGCCTTGCCGGTCTGGTGCAGTGTCTGCTCGTAGGCCTCGCGCAGCTCCATGCCTTTCTCGACGCATTCCTCCAGCACGCTGTAGATGTAGATACCGTAATCCACGCCAATGCCGGCGGCGAATGCCGCGACCGGTAGCGTGGCCACCTTCAGGCCGATATCCAAGAACACCATCACCGCGTAAGACAGCATCGACACGACGCCCAGCGGCACCAGCACGCAGACCAGGCCGGCCAGCGTGCGGAAGGACAAGAACACACAGACGCCGATACCCAGGAAGACCCAGAACAAGACGGTGTGCTCGGTATCGCGGATGACGTCATTGCTGGCCGCCATCACACCGACGTTACCGGTCGCCAGCTTGAAGTCAATGTACGGCCCCTTCTCGAATTCCGGCGTGCCGGGCTCCGGCGCAGCCCATTTGGCCGCCTCGGCCGGATCCTCCGGTGGCCGCCAGCCTTCGGGGTTGCTGTTTTCGGCGTTGTACCGATTCACCTCCGCCACGATGTGGGTAATGGTCTCGGCCTTGTGGTCCCGGGTGAACAGGATCACGGGCAACGCCGAACAGTTGGCATTGAACAGACCGTAAGAGGTGTCGATCGGTTGGATGGCCTGCACGATCACGTACTGGTTGCGCGGCAGGATACGCCACTTCAGGCTGCCTTCGTTCCAGCCCGAGTTCACGATCTTGGCCACCTGTGGCAACGACACCACCGAGGTGACTCCGGCCGTGTTCTCCATGCGCCAGGCAAAGCGGTCGATGTTCTCCATCACATCGTACTTGATGCAGGACTCCGGCACGGTCTCGACGATCACCTTGAGGATGTCGGTACCGATCGCGAAGTTCGCCTGGATGCTGTCGGTGTCCTTGTTGTACCGCGAGTCCGGCCTCAGCTCTGGTACACCGGCGTGCAGATCACCGATGGCCAGCTGCCCCCACATCCAGAAGCCCCAGCCGAACAACATCGCCGCGAAGATCAGCACCGCTGCCGCGATCGGCTTCTTGGTAATCGCCGAAAGCATCTTCCAGGCCGAGTCGAACAGCCGGTCGCGTGCATGCTGATGCTCACGGAACTTGACCGGATCCTTCAGTGAGGCATAGGACAGCAGACAAGGCAGCAGGACCTTTTTGCAAATGATGATGGCGATCAGCCCGAACATGGCGTTGATCGCCATCTCCTGCACGATCGCGATCGGGATCAGCAGGATGGTGCCGAAGCCCACCACGTTGGTCAGCACCGCCGAGATACCGGGAATCACGAGGCGTCGGTAGGTGGCGCGTGAGGCCTCGAAGCTCTCCAGGCCGTGGTCGGCGACTTCGTACAGCCAGAAGCTGGTGATCTGGATGCCGTGTGAGACACCGATTGCCAGCACCAGGAACGGCACCAGGATGGCAAAGGGGTCCAGTCCGTAACCGAACAGCCGCAACATGCCCAGCTCCCAGACCACCGCCAGCACCGAGCACGACAGCGGAATGAGGGCTATCTTGAGCGAACCGCAGTACTGCCACAGCAGGATGAGAGTCAGCAACAGCGTGAGACCGAAGAACCCGACCACTTCCACGATGGCGTCGGCAATATCGCCGACCACTTTGGCAAAGCCGATGATGTGGATGTCGACGTTGGGGTTGTAGTCGGGGTTCGGTACCGTGGCGACCTCGACATCTTCGCCCTTGACTTCGATCAGGCCACCGTCGGGGGTCTTCTGGTCGGCAATCAGCGTCTGCCAGCGCAGCCAGCGGCTGGGCGCGGCGGCGTCGCGCAGCACCACCTCACCGGCCTTGATCAGGACCTGATTGGTGGCCGGGTCGACCACGTCCTTGGTCAGCTTGTACTCGTAGATTTCCTGTTGGGTGAACCGCTGACGAATCTTGCTCTCGAGATTTTTGGAAACCGCCCAGTAGTCCAGTTTCTTGCCGGTGACCGGGTCGCGCTCCAGCAACTCGGAAAACACCATCGCGCCGCGCTGGTCATTGGTGACGAAGCGGCCGATGATGCCGGCCTTGGCGACGTTGGTCTTGACCAGCTGGAACATCTCCGGCGAAGGCGCATAGTCCGCCGGGATCACGTTGCCGCCGGAGAAGCCCCCTTCCACCACCTCGATGTAGCGGGTGTTGGGCGTGAACAGCGACTGCACGCGGGCACGGTCGATGCCGGGCAGGAAGAACACCTCGTCGGTGACCTTCTTGAGGGTGGTCAAGAACTGCTCGTTGTAGATGTCGGTGCCCTTCTCCTTGTTGATCACGGCGACCAGGACGGTATTGGCGCCGCCGAAGGCCTCCTGGTACTTGAGGAAGGTTTTCATGTAGGGATGCTCGAGTGGGAGCATCTTCTCGAAGCCGGCATCCACCTTGAGCTGCGAGGCGTGATAGCCGAAGAACAGCGTGCCAAGCAACAGCACGAGCAGCGTCCGTCCGCGGCGACCGAAAACGATCGGCTCGGTCAGGCGAATG
Organism: Nevskiales bacterium; assembly: GCA_035574475.1. Lineage (NCBI taxonomy): Bacteria > Pseudomonadati > Pseudomonadota > Gammaproteobacteria > Nevskiales > Nevskiales bacterium. The sequence goes on from DATLYR010000110.1 coordinate 5,096, forward strand.
AACAACTGCGAAAAGGCGCCGCGTGCGTCTCCGTGCATAACTCCCCCAACGATGAATGAATTGGTAACTACCGCTACTGGGCGGCGCCCTTCAGGACATAGCTGCCGGTCTCGCCCAGCACCAGCAGGTCGCCGTTACTCATGGCCAGCGCCGTCGCGAGGCCCTTGCCCATGGCGCCCGGAACCCGCTGGATCAGATTGGTGCTGGGCGATCCGCGCAAGAGTGTGGCGCTGTTGCCCGCCAGCACGAAGTCGCCATTGGGCAGGATCGTGCCGCCCAGCAGGCCCTGGACCGTCCCGGTCTCGAGCTGCGTCCAGCCACCCTTGGCTGCGTCGGCGCTGATGAAGGCATTACCACGCAGACCGAAGATCACTGCGCCACTCTCGCCGATCGGCAGCGCACCGAAATACGAGCCTTCGTACGGCGATTCCTGCTGCACCCAGGTCACGCCGCCGTCTGTGGAAGTGGCGATGCCGCCGGTTTCGCCGACCAACAGCAGATTGCCGTTGCCGAGCCGGGTGATCGCGTTGAAATGCCACTCTCCGGCACGGATGTCGGTATTGAACTCGTTCCAGGTATTGCCGCCATCCAGGGTTTCCTTGAACAGCCCGTAGGCGCCGATCACGAAGCCGTGCTGCGTGTCGAAGAACAGCACGTCCAGGAAGGGCTTTTCCAGCTCGGGTTCGAAGTACTGTTTGACCCAGGTCTTGCCGCCGTCGCTGGTCTTGAGAATGACGGCGTCATGCCCGACCGCCCAGCAGGTGCTGGCGTCGGCGCAATCGATCGCCGTCAGCGTGGCGCGTGTCGGCACCGGCGACTGGGTCCACTTCCTGCCGTCCTGACTGAGCAGGATATGCCCGCGCTCGCCGACAGCGATCAACCCGGCGCCGGTATCCTCGACATCCAGCAGCAGGGACTTGGCCGCCAGCGGCATGATCTCGGCGTCGCCATCCTTGGCCTTGCCGACGGGTGCCGGCGGCGGCACCTCGGGCTGCTCGATGCCCTCCAGTCCGGGGCTGGCTTCAGCGGGTGCAGGTGCTGCCTGCGCTTCCGCCGCCGGAGCAGCCTCCTGCGACGCTGGCGCCGGCTCGGCAGCCGGCTCTTCCTGTGCCTGCACGACCGTGAACACGGCCGCGACCAGGCCTGCCAGTGCGGCAGGCCATGCCAGCCGCCGCGGGAGGGGGTGGGGACTGGATGTGTGACTGCTCATGAGCGGCAAGCTCCTGTTTAGAACTCGTAACGGACGTTGAAACCAAGTGTGTCGCGATCGATGCGCGCGTTGTTGATACCGGCCCCTGTTTCGGCAGTGTAACGAAGCTCGCCCGACCATTTGTTGAGGTAGTCGAAGCGCAAGCCCAGCAGATAGGTGTTACGGCCTTCGATGAAGTTCTCGCCCGGGCCCGGCGCGATGCCATCGATATCCTTGAAAATGCCAACCAGCGGCTCCAGGTTCACGCCCAAGAATACGTCCTGGTAACGGAACAGATACACGTTGCGGAAGCCCCAGGAGAACTCGTCCACGAATGCCCGCGGGTTCTGTGCCGTCGGGTTCTGCTGGCAGGCCCGGGAAGCCGTCGGCATGCCGGGCAGCTCCGTATCGGAATCCAGGGCCAAGCAACCGGGCCCCAGCGTACTGCCACCCAGCCCCGTGGTACCGTCCGCGCCATTGCTTGCATGCGTCGTAGCGCCCGCGGCGTTGAATTGCAGCTCATCCAGGCCCGGCATGTCGAAGATCTGGGTGGCGCCCAGCTCGAACACGATCAGGATCTGGTCGGCCTTGAGTGGGTTACTTGCGCTCACGGTGTTGAGGAAAGTCATGCCGTAGTTGGCGACCTTCATTGACTCATATCCCTGAATGTACGAGCCCGGCGTGGGCGGACTGTTGCGATAGCGTGTCTGCACGAAATCCGGGGCGGCCGAACGGCGCCCCGGGATCACGGCCACGGTCGGCAGACCCGGCACACAGGCAGCCGGTGCGCCTCCCAAGCCAGCGCATACGGGAATATCGTTGGCTGGAAATGCGGGGTTCACTGCGGCCAAGGTCAGGTCCGTGGTATGGATCTGCAATGGCTGGTTGTCGCGGTACGCCACCTCGCCCGACCAGGCCCAGTCGCCAATGGTGGTATTGAAGCTCAGGCCGTAGAGCTTGATGTCCTCCGGGTATTCCAGGAACACCTTGGCCGTCTCGACCGGCAGCGGCTCTTCCATCAGCCCCAGACGACCGATCGGCCCCACGCCGGGCACAGCACCCCCGCAATCGGCGATGGCCTGTAACGGGTTGGTGGTGCCCTCTGCAATACAGGTTGCATCGGACGCGATCAGGCTCGCCAGCGGTAAGCGGCTGTGCGTGTTGGAATGGTAGAACGCCAGTTCGGTACCGCCGTTGAGGTTCTCGGCGAAGTAGGCCAGCTTGAAGCCGTACTGCCCACCATCATCCGGCGTGCGGTCTGGGATACGCAGGATCGTACGACTCGAACTCGAGAAAAGGCCGGTTGCATCTTCTGAGTTGGTCTTCGGATCGTAGCTCTGGGTCGGGTCTTCCGGAGCCTTGCCGAAAGACAGCATGGCGTAGGTGCCGCCGGCACCCGCAGTGTCGCTGGTGGAGTAGAAGCTGCCAACCGGGTCCGGCACCGCCGGCTTCCACTCGTACTGGTAGAAGGCCTCCAGGCTCAGATTGGGGATGACTTCGGTGCCGAGGAACACCAGGCCGACCGGTTCGAACAGCTCCTTGACGTCGAAGGCCGGCGCGCGCAGCCGCGGCAGGCTCGGCGGCGCGATGTGGTTGAGACTGTTGGCGACGAGGAAGGTGCTCTCGCCCCAGTTCACCACCTGGTCGCCGACACGCACGGTCAGTTGGCGGTCACCGATGAACGGGAAGGTGCCGAACACATAGCTGTCGAGCCGTTTGAGGTCGGTGCCCACCAGCTTCTCCACCTCGCTCGGGCGGTCGGTCTTGGCCGGCTGGAAAGTCGTATCCGGATGGGACTCGCGGAAATCCACGTTCGGCTCGTCGTAGAAATACGACGCGCGGAACAGCGCACCGAAGTTGCGCCAGCTCAGGTTGAGGTCCGAGGTGATCTTGAAGGCACCCGCGACGATGTCGCCCTTGTCGTAGTTGAGGTTGCCGTTGTCGATGTTTGGCGAGAAGCTGCCGGGAGCTGCGACGAAAGCCTCGTTCAGCGTCGGGTTGGAACTGCTGTTGCAGCCGTTCCCAAGGGTGGTGGCGGGATCCTGGTCATTGCCGGAGTCCCGCAGGCACAGACCGGGGTTCAGATTGCCTTTGCCGATCAGACGCTCGTCCTGGTCTTCCATGCGCCAAATCGCACCCAGCGAGACCTGATTGTCGAGCGAGCCGGTGACTTCGCCGAATTGGAAACCGAAGGCATGCACGGGGCTGCTCGCCGTGAGCAGGAGCCCACCGGACAGACCGATGATCGCCTCGATGCGGTGACTGCCGTTTCTCTGGTGTCGCATGTGATTACCCTCTATGCAACGGCAGTGCGCTCCGCACCGCCCGATTGTTGTTGAAATGTTTTCCTGTCTCTCATTTGTTGTCGTTCTGGTCTAAAAGCGGTAACGCACGCCGAGATTGACGAAATCGCGGTCGCGCAGCAGGTTGGAATCGCCGCCGCCATAAAAGCCGACGTAGCCGAAGGCCGCGCTCCAGCCCTGCGCGAAGCGCATCTCGACGTTGGTGATCAGGTTCTTGCGACCCTCGATGAAGTTCTCGCCCGGGCCCGGCGCGATGCCGTCGAGGTCGTGCGCCCAGATGATGGTGGGCTCGAAGCTGATGCCCGGGAACACGTTGTCGTAGCGCAGGATGGCGATGATACGGTAGCCGTAGGAGAAGTCGGTGGCGAAGCCGTCCTTCTGCTGGGTGGGGTTGAAGCGCAGGCCGGAAGGCCCGATCACACCGGAATTGGAGCGTCGCGAGCCATCGGCACCGGTGCCGTCGGTGCCGGCGCTGGCGTGGGTAAAGGTACCGGGGCCGTCGATCTGCAGCTCGTCGAGGTCGGGCAGATCCAGCACCTGGGTGGCGCCCAGCTCGGCGAACCAGATGATCTGGTTGGCTTTCACCCAGTTTTCCGGACCCATGATGTAGGTCGCGCCCAGGTTGTACTGCAGAGTCTTGAAGTACTCCCAGCCGCGGATGTAGGAACCCGGCGCGCGGCCCAGCGGATCCTCGCCGCGATAGGCCGAAATGAAATCCGGGATGGCATAGCGCGCGCCGGGAAGACCCCCGACCTGGCCCACACCCGGGAACTCGACCCGGTAGACGTCGGTACTGTCGCCCCGCCCGTTGCCGCGCGGGAAGGTGTTCTGCAAGGCCGCGAAGGCCAGATCGGTGTCATCCACCTGCAGCGGCGAATCCGGTCGGTAGGCGATCTCGCCCTGCACCGAGATCTCGCCGAACGAGGTGTTGAAGCTCACGCCATAGAGCTTGATGTCCTCGGGGTACTCCAGTTGTGCCTTGATCGTGGAGACGTTGAAGGCCGTGCCATCGGGCCCGACCACCTGGTTGCGCACCGGGGGCGCCACCGCTGCCGGCAGCGAGCTTTCCACCGCCAGCGCCAGGTCGGCATCCGGGCAGGCCAGTCCAATGAAGGCCAGATCGGTGGCACCGACGCCGGAGGGCTCGTTGAACACACCGCCGGTCGTGTTGTTGGGATCGTTGGGATCACTGAAGCAGCCGTAATCGCCGGCATAGAAGCTCGCGAACGGCAGGCGACTGTGATAGTTGGCGGCATAGAACGCGATTTCGGTGCCGCCGTTGAGCCAATCCGCGTAGTAACGCAGCGCGGCGCCGTACTGCCCGCCGTCGCGCGCGCGGTTCTCCGGCAGCAGCTCGAAGGCCTCGGTCACCACGTCGCCGGCCACCGCCGACAGGATCAGCTGGTCGGCCAGGCTGAGGCGGTCCGGGTCTTCGGCCGCCTTGCCGAAGCCGAGGTTGACGTAGTCGCGCGCGTTGTCGGAACCCACGTCGATGAAAGACAGGTACGAACCCGGCGCCGGGATTTCGAGCGGCTCCCAGTCGTACTGGTAGAACATTTCGAGGTTCAGGCTCTCCGTCAGGCTGGTGGAGGCGCTGATGGCGCCGATCGGCTCCAGCACCTCGGCCAGGTCGAGGAACGCCGGCCGGAACAGGGCGTTGGCATTCGGCGGGTTGAAGGTGTTGAGCGAGTTGACGATCAGGATGGTGCTCTCGCCCCAGTTGATCGGCTGATTGCCGACCTTGACCGTCAGCTCGCGTTCGCCGAAGAACGGAAACACGCCGGAGACGTTGGCGTCGAGCAGTTTGAAGTCGGTCTCGATCTGCTCCTCGATCGCATCGGTGCGGCCGCGGAAGGTCAGCTTGTCGCGGTCGCGGGTCGTCGGTACGCCATTGATGCGGCGCAGCCCCCCGGCGGCGTCGATCGCCTCCTGGGTAATGGTGGCCGGGTTGAAATTCTTGCGACCACGGTTCTCGGTGTCATAAAAGTAGTAGCCGCGCGCGAAGAAACCGAAGTTGCGCCAGGTGAGCGTCAGATCGGAGCTGATCTTGCCGACCGCCTGGGTGATGTCGCCCTTGTCGTAATTGAGGTTGCCGTCGTCGTTGTTGTTGGAGAACTGACCGGGCGCATCGACGAACACCTGGTTGGCACCCGGGCCCTCGCCGACGAAGCTGTTGAGGTCGAGCCCGCCCGGCCCGTGCAGCGGGTTGGCAAGCTCGGTGTGACCCTGGCAGCTGGTGCCGGCGCCATTGGGTGCGCGCGGACACAGAGCGGGGTTATTGGCCGTCTTGCTGACCAGATCCTTGGAGCGCTCCTCGACCCGCCACTGGGCGCCGAACTGGACGCTGGTGTTGATCGTGGTCTTGACGGTGTCCTCACCCACGCTCCACTCGAACTGCACCGCATGTGCCGGCAAGCCGAGCAGCGCCGCCGCCGCCCCCAGAGCCCATCGCCTACCCGTTTTTGCCGCTCTCATCCCCCTCGCCCCCTCAATACACACCAAAGCCGCCGCTGTTGGCCGCGTAGGTGCATGGCCGCTAGTCCGCGGGTTTCAGATCGAAACGTGGATCAACGCAGGATGGATTCGCCGCACCGGCCGCATGACACCGAGCCCCGAACATTGCACTGCCGGACACCATGCATCCTCCTCATCTCTCACACCGCCACGGCTCCCCACCAGAGAAACCGTTGTTGTTGTTTTTCAATGCCGGATTGCGCCTGTCTGCGCACGCGCTACCCGGGCAAGCTTCGGATTTTTTTAAGTTGTAGCAGACCCTTACAGGTGGCGCAAGCGATTGCAGGCGCAACCCGTGGCGGCGGCTGTAATTATTGCCGACGCAGCAGGTGGCCGGCGAGCACCGCACCCACACCGAGCGCGATCAGCGCCACCTGGCGCAGGCTGGCGGACAAAGTGCTGTGTCGGTGCAGGCCGGGAATGAGGTCGGCCACCGCGACGTAGATGAAGCTGGCCGCGGCCAGTGCCAGTACGAAGGGCAACCAGTGCTGCGCCAGCGACAGGTAGGCCAGCACGGCGCCGGCCACGGTCGCCAGGCTGGTCAGCAGGTTGAGCGCCAGCGCCAGCTGCGGGCGCATGCCTGCGTGCAGCAGGATGGCGAAATCGCCGAGTTCCTGCGGCAGCTCGTGCGCCGCCACCGCGATGCTGGTCAGCACGCCGAGATGGAAATCGGTCAGGAACGCGGCACCGATGAGCACGCCGTCAACCAGATTGTGGATGGTGTCGCCGACCAGGATCAGCGGGCCGGCGGTGGCCTCCCGGTGCGCATGCGGCGCATGCACGGCGGCATCTTGGAAGTCATGACCGGCGTGGCTGTGGCGCCACAGCACCATTTTTTCCAGCACGAAGAACAGCAGGATACCGGCCAGCAGCGTGAGTCCCAGACTGTGGACCGCCGTGGGTGCCAGTTCGAAGGCACGCGGCAGCAGGCCGGTGAAGGCCGCCGCCAGCAGCGCGCCGATGGCGAAGCTCACCAGACCCGGCAACAGACGCCGGCGTGCGCCCGCCGGCAATACCAGCAGCAGCGAGGCCAGCGTCACACTCAGGATGCCGCCGAGCAGGCTGAACAGGACGACCCAGAGCAGCAGGGACATGCGCGCGCGCCGATGAAAAGGGCGCCTATGCTACCGGGAAAGGCGCGCGCTGCGCACCCTTGCGCTTGCTTGTGGGGGGCAGGTCTGCGGATACCAGGCCCCTGCGTGTGCAAGCGGCGGGGCGAAGCGCATGAACTCAGCCCAGCCAGATGAGGCTGGCCTGCCGGCCGCACACGCCGTCGCGCCGATGCGAAAAGAAGCGCTCGCGATCATGGTAGGTGCAACACTCGCCGCCATAGATAGCGGACACACCCAGCGCCTGCAGTTGTCGTCGCGCCAGGCCGTACAGATCGGCGCGATATTTTCCAGAGGCGCCCGTCGCCTCGAAACATGCCGCCGCGCCCGGGTCCCGGTGCACGAACGCCGCACGCACCTCGTCGCCAACCTCGAAGGCAGACTGCGAGATGGCCGGTCCCAGCCAGGCCATGAACTGCGCGGCCGGCAACGGCAGTCGCGCGAGCGTCTGCGCCAGCACACCCGCCGCCAGCCCGCGCCAGCCCGCATGGGCGGCGGCCACCACGCTGCCCCCGTGGTCGCACAGCAGCACCGGCAGACAGTCGGCGGTGAGAATGGCGCAGATCTGCTGCGGCCGATCGGTCCAGGCGGCGTCCGCTTCCGGCCGCGGCGGAGCGCTGCGCAGGTCCGCCACCGCCGTGCCATGCACCTGACGCAGCCAACCGGGCATTGCCGGCAGCGAGAAATGGCTGACCAGCCGGTGCCGGTTGGTGGCTACGGCGGACGGGTTGTCGCCGACATGCTCGCCCAGGTTGAAGCTGGCATAAGGCCCCCGGCTCACGCCGCCCTGGCGCGTAGTGGACAGGGCCCGCACCCGCGGCGGCGCCGGCCAGTCGGGGAGGATCACCGGCAGCTCACCGGCCACGGCGGGTCTCCTGGGCCGCATCGGCGCGCAGCGCAGCCAACAGCTGCGTCATATCGGCGGGCAACGGCGCCTG
>DATLYR010000111.1 GCA_035574475.1 Nevskiales bacterium
CACGCGCGACTGGATGATGGCGGTACCGCGCAGGCAGGAGGCCCATGCCGGCATCAGCGTCAACGCGCTGGGCTTCGCCGGGCTGCTGCTGGCGCGGGACCCGGTGCAGCTGGAGCAGATCCGGCGCATCGGGCCCTTGCGACTGCTGTGCAGGGTTGCCGGACCTGCTTGAGCCGGACACTGTTCTCCAGGCGGGCAGGCCCTTGCGCGCCGATGCCGGCAAGGACAACCCGAGCGCAGGTGCTCCAGATCTGTGTCGCGTGAGGCAACCGATAAAAATCGAATAGAAATCAATAACAACGACTTTATCTGGGGCATGCGCTGGCCTATCATGTGCGCTGGTCGGTTCGGCCGTCTGCGGTAGCGTTGTGGGACGGCTGCGCCAGGGATCCCGCCGATCGGTGATGTCTCGGCTTTACGCCCGGAGAAACCCCAACCATGACGACCTCTCTCCCCACGCAGCCGCTCGTCGGCCTGATCATGGGCTCGGCCTCCGACTGGGACACGCTGCAGCATACGGCCGCGACGTTGGAGCAGCTCGGCATCCCGCACGAGCTGCGGGTGGTTTCGGCGCACCGCACCCCGGACCTGCTGTTCGAATACGCGGGCAGCGCCGAGGCGCGCGGGCTGGAAATCATCATCGCCGGCGCCGGCGGTGCCGCGCACCTGCCGGGCATGGCGGCCGCGAAAACCGTCCTGCCGGTGCTGGGCGTGCCGGTGCCGTCCAAGACCCTGGATGGTATGGATTCGCTGCTGTCCATTGCGCAGATGCCCGCAGGTGTGCCGGTGGGCACGCTGGCGATCGGCCGCGCCGGTGCCGTCAATGCGGCGCTGCTGGCCGCCGCCATGCTCGGTAACAAATATCCGCCGGTGCGCGCGGCCCTGCACGAATATCGCCGGCGCCAGACCCAGGCGGTACTGTCGCGACCCGATCCCCGCCAGGCGTCATGAGTCACCCGCTTGTCAATGGGCTGCCGCGGCCCGCGGCTGCCGGTGACGCGCCGCGCGTACCCCAGTTGCAGCACGCGCGCACGGTGGGTGTTCTCGGCGGCGGACAGCTGGCGCGCATGCTGGCGCTGGCCGGCGTACCGCTGGGTCTGCGCTTCGTGTTTCTGGATCCCGCGCCGGACGCGTGCGCGGCCGGCCTGGGCGAGCACCTCTGCGGTGCTTACGATGATCCTCAGGTACTGCTGCAGTTCGCGCGCAAGGTCGATCTGGTGACCTACGAGTTCGAAAACGTGCCGGTCGGCAGTGTTGCGCAGCTGGCCGAGCGGGTGCCGGTCTACCCGGGCGTCAGGGCACTGGCCGCTGCGCGCGACCGGCTGCACGAAAAAACCCTGTTCAACGAGCTGGACATCCCGACGCCGCAATTCGCGCAGGTGGACTCGCTGTCGGATCTGGAGCGGGCGGTTGCACGCCTGGGGCTGCCGGCGGTACTCAAGACGCGTAGTCTGGGCTACGACGGCAAGGGTCAGCGCGTACTGCGCGCGCCGCGCGATCTCGCTCCCGCCTGGGCGGCGCTCGGCGGCGTGGGCCTGATCCTCGAGGCCTTCGTGCCGTTCGACCGCGAGCTCTCGCTGCTGGGCGTGCGCGATCACGCCGGTGGGTTGGCCTTCTACCCGCTGGCGGAGAATCGCCATCGTGATGGGATTCTGCATCTGTCACGCTGTCGTCCGGGCGATGCGCTGGAGGCTCTCGCGCGCGCGTACGTGCGGCGCCTGCTCGAACATCTCGACTACGTCGGCGTGCTGGCGCTGGAACTGTTCCAGGTCGGCGGACGGCTGCTGGCCAACGAGATGGCGCCGCGCGTGCACAACAGCGGGCATTGGACCATCGAAGGCGCCCAGACCAGCCAGTTCGAGAACCACCTGCGCGCCGTCCTAGGCCTGCCGCTGGGGGATACCGCGGCGGTGGATCACAGCGCGATGGTCAACCTGGTCGGCCGCACACCGGAGCCCGCAGCGGTGCTGGCGCTGCCCGGTGCGCATCTGCATCTGTACGGCAAGTCGCCCCGGCCCGGGCGCAAACTGGGTCATGTGACCCTGCGCGCCACGCAGGCCGAGGATCTGGAGCCGACGCTGGATCGGCTGCTGCGTCTGGTCGAGGAGGTCGCCGCGTGACGATGAGCGTCGGCACGCCCTTGATGTGGACACTGTTCACGCTGTTTGTCCTGGTGGCGCTGGCGCTGGATTTCTTCGCCATGCAGCGGCAGGGTGCGCACAGGGTTTCGATGCGCGAAGCCGCTGTCTGGTCGCTGATCTGGGTGGCGGTGTCCTTCCTGTTCGTCGGCTGGCTGTGGTGGTATCTGGGCGGTCTGGGCGACGATCCGGCGGCACGCAGTCTGGCCAGTACCAAGGCGGTCGAGTTCATCACCGGCTACCTGATCGAGAAGGCGCTGGCGGTGGACAACGTTTTCGTGTTCCTGATGCTGTTCACCTATTTCGCGGTACCGCCGGAATACCAGAAGCGTGTGCTGATGCTGGGCGTGCTTGGCGCGCTGGTGTTACGTGCGGTGATGATCCTGATCGGGGCATGGCTGATCGCCCGTTTCCACTGGATCCTCTACCTGTTCGGCGTATTCCTGGTGTTCACCGGCATCAAGATGTGGTGGGCCGCCGGCAAGGAGCCGGACCTGGAAGCCAACCCGGCGCTGAAATGGCTGCGCAGCCGGGTGCGTATCGCACCGCATTACGACGGCGAGAAGTTCTTCACCAGGGTCGACGGTGTGCACATGGCCACGCCGCTGACGGTCGTGATCGTGCTGATCGGCGTGGTGGATCTGGTGTTTGCCGTGGATTCGATCCCCGCGATCTTCGCCATCACCACCGATCCCTTCATCGTGCTGACTTCCAATGTGTTCGCCATCCTGGGGCTGCGCGCAATGTATTTCCTGCTGGCGGGGGTGCACGAGCGCTTCCACCTGCTCAGTTACGGCTTGGCGCTGGTCCTGGTGTTCATCGGCTTCAAGATGCTGCTGGTGGACCTGTTCAAGATCCCGGTCCTCTGGTCGCTGTCGGTCACCGCCGGCATTCTGGGCGTGACCATTTTGCTGTCCCTGTACGTACCGGCCCGTGGCTACACCGGCAGTGCCTACCCATTCCCGCCCAGGCGACCACAGCCCCGGCCTCGGGCCGGGGACGACTGAGCCGGGGGAAACCCAGCCGCCAGCCGGGCCAGCCGGACCGGATTATTTCGTAACATATTGATGAAGAAAGATATTATGTAAATGCGACATGTCTTGCCGGCAGGGCGCTAAAATACCGCGCCGACGAATCTCGAGGGGGGTCGATGTCTGCCGATGCCGCACCGCAGCTGGAGCTGTGGCAGTTCCGCTATGCCATGTACCCGGAAAAGGCGCGCTGGGCACTGGACTACAAGCGCATCCCGCACGTCCGGCGCTCCGTCCTGCCGGGGCCGCACGTGGCCCAGCTGTTGCCGCGCTTCCGCTACAAGTCCACTCCGATCCTGGTGTCGGACGGACAGGTCGTGAAGGGCTCGGCGAACGTCATCGACTACCTCGAGCAGCAGTTCCCGGAACCCGCCCTGTACCCCACCGACCCGGCCCAGCGCACGCGTGCACTGGAGTTGCAGACCTGGTTCGATGACGCCGGCGGGCATGTGCGCCGCGCCTATTTCCGCGATTTCCTGCTGGCAGGCGGCTATGCCGCCGACATTCTCTCGACCGGCTATCCGGCACTGGTACGCCGGATATACCGCGCTGCGTTCCCCGCGACGCAGATGATCATGAAGCTGGACATGATGATCACCGACCGCGGCGCCGACGAGGGCCTGCGGCGCACCCAGGAGGCGCTGGACATCGTCGTCAAGAACCGCGGGCCGTCCGGCTACCTGGTGGGCGATCGCTTCAGCGTCGCGGACCTGACCGCCGCCACGGTGCTGGCCGCCGTGGCATTCCCGCCGGAATACCCGGTGAGTTTCCCGCAGCCGCTGCCGGCGGCGCTGGAGCGCTGGCTGGCGCGCTGGTCGGGGCATCCGGGCGTGGAGTGGGTGCGGGAGATGTATCGCCGGCACCGCGGCCATTCCGTCGCCGCCGAGGATCGCAACGGATGAGGTGCGCCGCAGCGCTGCTGGCGCTCGTGCTGCAGCTCGTAGGCAGCCAAGTGCTGGCCGCCCGGCCGGAGCTACGCGAGCTGCCGGGCGGCGCCCAGCTGATCTACCTGCCGCACGAGGATCCGGAACATCGTTACGCCCCCATCGTGCTACTGCCCTACACAGGCGGTTCGGCGCAGGACCTGTACCGCTGGAAATATCGGAATTTCTTCCGCCAGCAACACCGCTCCGACGTCGTTTTCATTCTGCCCCCGGGGGAGGGCGATTACGACGACTACGAAACCGGCGAGGACTGGGCCGATACCGTGATGGAGTGGGAAGAGGAAATCGGTGCCATTCTCGACGAGGCCGCAGGCGCACTGCCGCTGGATCGCAGCCGAGTGGTGCTGGCCGGCCACTCGATGGGCGGCGACATGGCTTGGGCGCTGATGCAACGCCAGCCCGAGCGCTACGCCGGTGCGGTGATCATGGGCAGCCGCTGCACCTGGCGCCAGAAGGGCAGCCCGCAGAAGCTGGCCGAACGTGCGGTGCGCGTGGCCTTTGCGGTTGGCGAGAAAGAACGCGAGGTGCGGCGCCGCGGCGCGCAACTGGCGCGCGGGTTGCTCGAGCAGTTCGGGGTGCCGGTGCGCTGGGACGAGCTGCCCGGCGGCCATGTGCCGGCGCCGGGGCGCCTGTTCTCCGAGCAGCTGGACTTCGTGCTCGGCCGCCTGCCGGTGGCCGCCGAGGTGCAGTAGATTTCGCGCGCGCCTTTCAGGCCGCGAGCCGTTCGTTCTCTTCTGCTTCGCCCGCCACCCAGTCCTGTTCGGCCGGATGCTCCTTGGCGCGCAGGCAGCGACCCATGCGGGTCTTGCCGTATTCGGCCGTGTAATGGCCGTCGTCCCAGGCCAGATGGCCGTTGATCAGTACCTGGGTCACGATGCCCTCGGGCCGGTTGACCATCTGGTGGTGCTCGAACAGCTCGCGCCACACATAGCGCACCGTGCTTTCCGGATCGCCCCAGTTGCGCAGCCCTTCGGGATCGATGACCGCGATATCGGCCTGCGCACCGATCTTGAGCACGCCGGCATTGATGCCGAAGAATTCGGCCGGTTCCTGCGTCAGCCGGTGCACCGCGTAGGCGACCCTGTCCAGGCCGTCTTCCTGCGCGAGCTTGAGCGTACGCAGGTTGCAGTCGTAAAACGCCATGTTGGTCAGGTGCGCGCCGCTGTCGTTGAAGCCCGGCAGGATCAGCGGGTTGAACAGCAGGCGCTTGACCGTGTCCGGGTCGCGGTTGGCGGTGGTGGTGTACCAGCGCAGGCCGGTGTCCCACTGGCGCAGCAGGTGCAGGAAGAACTCGGCGTCGTCCCCGATCGGGTTGGGGAACGTGGCGAAGAAGCGCGCCTCCTCCTCGTTCATGGCGCCCATCTTCCCGTCGAGCAGCTGCCAGAGGATCAGGCGTTCATAGGGGCGCTCCAGCTCCTTGCCGTTCCAGTGCTTGAGCGGGCAGTCCTCGACGAACATGTCGTCCAGCCGGCGGTTGAGCACGTTGTCCTCGAGCCGCAGCAGGCGCTTGAGGTTGGCCAGGCTGAATCCGCCCTTGCCCTTGAACCACATTTTCCTGAAGGCGCGGACGTAGTCGGGATCGTTGAGGATCCGCAGGCGTCCGGCGCGATCGTCCAGGTCCAGTTCGTTGAGCCGGCGCAGTTCCGGTACTTCCTCGGCCAGCGGCGTGATCACGCCGTCGCTCCACACCTTGAACGGCGCCGCCAGCGCCTGCAGGCGGAAGTGGCCCTGCAGCAGCCGGCCGTTGAGCAGCTTCGACAGCGTCAGCGCCATCTTCACGATGGACTTGTTGGTGTACAGGTCGAGCGCGGCCACGGCCGTGGTCTTGAGCGCGCGGCCGTACAACCGGCCGCTGGTCAGCAGGAAAGTCCTGAAGGTGCCGATGCGGCTGTCCTTGGGCGGCGTGGCCTGCCACACCCGGCCCCAGCGCCGCACGACGTCGGTCAGACGGCGCAGCTCGTGGAACGGCGCGAACTGGGTCGGGATCTGCTTGTGCGTGTTGGGCTTGTTGGCCAGGAAATGGAAAGGCAGGGCATCGGTCGAGAAGCCGACGTAGCCCTCCTGCATGCCCTTTTCGACCAGCGCCTCCATGCGCTCGAGTTCGGCCTGCGTAGGTTGGCGCGAGACCGAATCCTGCAGGCCCATGACCTCGATGCGCAGCATCGAGTGCGGGATCATCGCCACGACGTTCGGGCCCAGGTTGAGTCGCTCGAAGTGCTCGAGGTAGTCGCCGGAGTCGCTCCAGTCCACGGCATCGCCGACCTTGCGCAGCACGTGCTTGGGCACGTTCTCCACGCGCGCGAAGCAGTCCACGATCGGGTCGGTGCCGTTGCGACGCTGGTTGCCGAACGCAATGCCGAGTGAGCAGTTACTCATGACCACTGTCGTGGTGCCATGGCGCACGACCTCGGGCAGTTCCGGCGCGAGCTCCACTTCGAGGTCAAGGTGGGTGTGCACGTCCAGCATGCCGGGGATCACCCAGCGCCCGCTGCAGTCGATCACCTTGTCGGATTTGTCTGACAGCGCGGGTCCAATGGCGGCTATCCGCCCGTTGCGGACCAGGACATCGCAGACCCGGCCCGGCGCCCCGGTGCCATCGAAAACCAGCCCGTTTTTCAACAGGATGGAAGGCTGAAAGCCGCCGCTCATGTTGCAGTCCCCCGCATCGTTTATAGGCGCGATTAAACGCCGATACCGCAGGGGTGTCTATCGTAAAAATTCAGCAAATGCGACCATGATTTTACGGTCGCGGCCCGCAATTGCTGGTGGCGGCCCGACGCCAGGCTCGATGGTACAAGAATCCCAAAGGACGGCCGGGACCATGCGCTTTTTCATCGTCGACGACAGCAAAAGCGCCATTTCGCTGATCCGCGATCCGTTGCAGGAACTGGGCCACGCGGTCGATGCCGAGACCGACAGCACCCGCGCGCTGGAGCGCATCCGCGCCTTTAGACCGGACTGCGCCATCCTCGACATCATGATGCCGGGCCTGGACGGTCTGGCGCTGTGCAAGCAGATCCGCGACGACCCCGAACTGCGCAACCTGCGCATCGTCATGGTCACGGCCAAGGCTTACGAGCACGACCGCAAGCGCGCCCTGGAGCTGGGTGCGAACGGCGTGATCAACAAGCTGGTCGAAAAGGAGCACCTGATCGACCGCATCCTCGAGATCGCGGAGAGCCGTTTCGCGCTCAAGTTCTGGGGCGTGCGCGGTACCCTGCCGGTGCCCGGCCCGGGCAGCCTGCGCTACGGCGGCAACACCAACTGCGTGACGCTCGAACTGCCGAACCGGACGCTGTTCATCTTCGACGCCGGCACCGGCATCAAGGCGCTGTCGGACGCATTGCTGGCGGAGAGGCGCACGCCGGTGGTGGGGCGCATCTTCATCTCGCATCCGCACTGGGACCACATCAACGCGCTGCCGTTTTTCGTGCCGCTGTACCAGAAGGGCAACCGCTTCGAGATCCTCGGCTGTTCGCATGCCGGGCTCAGCATGGAGCGCATGCTGGCGGCGCAGATGGACGGGGTGTATTTCCCGGTGACGATGCAGGAGTTCGCGGCCGACGTGCGCTATCGCGACCTGGCCGAAGGCCGCCACGAGGTGGACGGCATCGCAGTGGACACGCTGCTGCTCAAGCACCCGGGACATTGCCTGGGTTACCGCATCGACTGTAATGGGCATGGCGTCTGCTACGTGTCGGACAACGAGCTGTATCCGCGTGACTCGGAGTTCTACGATGCGGAGTTCCACGGGCGGCTGGTGGCCTTCGTGCGCGGCGCGAAGTTCATGATCGCCGATGCCACTTACCGCGACGAAGAATACCCGCCCAAGATGCATTGGGGGCATTCGCCGGTGAGCGAGGTGGCGGCGCTGGCGCACGAGGCGGGCGTGGAAACCCTGTGCCTGTACCACCACGACCCCGACCAGCGCGACGAGCACATCGACGCCAAGCTCGCAGCCGCGCGCCGCAAGCTGCAGTCGCTCGGCTCGCGGACGCAGGTGATCGCCCCGGCCGAAGGTGACAGTTTCCGCTTCTGAACAGCTTGGGGAACCTCTGATCAATTTCTTCGTCATTCCGGCGCAAGCCGGAATCCAGTGACTTTCAAGGCTCTGGACCCCGGCCCCGGATCGAGTCCGGGGCAGGCTTTTCGCCGGGGTGAAGAATGAATCAGAGCTTCCTTAGTAGTTGACGGTTACCGTAATGCTGTCGGCATAGGTGCCGGCCGCCGCGTTCTGCTGCGCCGGGATGCGCCCGTAGACGGTGTGCAGGTTGGAGGTTGGCACCAGCAGCTGCACCAGGATGCTGCCGGTCACCCGCGAGCTGCCGCCGGTATTGTCGCCCCAGATCGTGGTGCGGGTGATGTCGGTGTACAGGTTGTAGTTGAGGGTGTTGCTGCCGCAGGCCATGCGCCGCGGCGTGTACGTGCCGGCGCCGCCGCGCGACAGCAGTATCTCGTAGCTGACCAGCACGTTCAGCAGGCCGCTGCAGGTGACGGTGACGGTGCCGGTGGCATCGGTATTGAGCGGCGACAACGGGTTGTAGCTGCCGAAGCTCACCGCCGTGGCGGACACGCTGCAGGCCGCGCCGGCCGCGGCCGGGGCACAGAGCAGCGCTGCGGCCAGGGCCCAGCCGGCGAGCGCGCGCGCGTTCAGGGCAGGGACTGGCATGCGACCTCCGTGGCCGGTGTCTGCGCGTCGATGGTTTGCGTGCGGCATTGTCCCTTGGACCATTGCGCCTGCAGCGCGAAGCGCTCAGCCGGCGTTTCAAGATACACCAGCCCGTCCACCCCGACCGGCAGATCGAGCGGCTGGCCATCGAGGCTGAGCTGCGCGCCGGCGGGGACGGCCTCGCCGGATTCCAGCACCAGTCTGAATTGCAGGATCGGCAGCGCCGGCCGTGCCAGGGTGACCCGCGCGCCGCCGGGCGGGACCTTGATGTCCTGCGTGGCTTCCGTCAGACCGCGATCCAGCGGCAGATCCTCGGTGTCGAGGCTGATGCGCGTGGTGTTGTAGGTGATGAGGTCCGGCACCAGCACGCGCCCGCTGTCGCCGGTGATGCCGACCAGCTGGTTGTCGCGGTAGATGCGCACGCCGGGGGCGCTGGCGTCCGCGAGGGCAAAGCTCTCGCGGATCGGGCGGGTCCAGTACAGGTCGCTGTCGATCCAGACCAGGCCGCTGCTCAGTTCGGCTTGGGTCGTGCGCAGCCCTTCGATCTCGGCGGTGGTCAGCCGGGCGCTGCCGCGCTGGCCGGTGTAGGCCGCGGAGGCGATGGAGGATTCGCGGTCGCCGCCGCTGCCGGACAGGAACGAATACCAGCCCAGCGGTCCGCCGGGGCTGTGCTGCCAGGTCAGGGTCAGGAACACATCGCCATTGCTCTCGCGCTGCAGTTGCAGCGCTAGCGTATGGCCGTTGGCGAGCGGCCGGCTGAGGCCGAGCAGGGCCGAGTCGCCGGCCTGCGGCGAATGCAGCCAGGACGCGCTGCCGTACCAGCCGAATAGCGTCTGTGAATAGGTCAGTGCGGTCAGCTCCAGGCTGTCGCGGTCGCGGCGGATTTCTTCGGCCCAGCCCAGCGTCAGGCTTGCACGCCGCGGCAGGGCCATACCCAGCTGGGCACGCAGGCTGCGCGCGACCGCGCCCGGGCTGCGTCCGAGTTCGACGTACTCAGGGTCGCTCCAGCTGCCCTGCAGGCCGAGGCTCAGCCCGCGTGCGATGCGCTCATAGCCCAGGCCGAACTGCGCGCCGCTGCCTGCATCGCCGTCCGATATCGCGAGCGCGGTGTTGAACTGGCCGATCCTGGGCCAGAGATAAACCGCCGTCCCGCCCAGCAGGCGCGCATCGGACTGCAGTTCCAGCCGTGCGCCAGCCGTGAGCCGGTCGCTGGCGCCATAGCGGTAGTTGCCCAGCAGGAAGCCGTCGCCGTAACGGTCGTCGTCCGAGCCGAAGTTCTCGCGCAGGCGGCCGATCTCGATCGCGTAGTCGGCGATGCCGTCCGCCAGCGTCTGCGTGCTGACATAGAACGGCTGCACGTACACGGTCTCGCGGCCCAGCGCGTCGCGCACCACCACCTGCAGGTCGCCACTGCCCGTCAGCACCGGCGGATTGGAAATCGCGAACGGGCCGGGGTCCACCTCGCGCCGGTCGCGCAGCTGGCCGTCCACATACAGCTCGACGCTGGAGGGCAGGGCGGCCTCGCCGCTGAGCCCCGGCAGGGCGAAGCGCGGCACCTCCGGCTGCAGGCTGAAATCCGTGCCCCAGCGCAGCCCGCCGTAACGCACCGCAGTGCCCAGCCCGTGGCTGCGGGTGATGCCGTCGCCGATGCGCAGCCGGTGCACACGCTCCGGATCGTCGAGGGTGAAGAAGCTGTCCAGGCGCCGGGTCTGGTCGCGATCGGCACTCCAGGCCGAGCGGAAAGAGCCAAAACCCTTAGCCAACCCCAGGTCGAGCAGGCCGGCGTACTGGCGGCGCGCGCCGCCGGTCTGCGCGCTGAAAAAATCCGCATTCAGGAAGGCACTGGGGCGTGCCGGCAGCATCGTGCCGGTGGTGGAACGGGCGAAGCTCAGCTGCTGGCTGTCGCGAGGGGGCGCAATCCACAGCGTCTGCAGGCAGGGGTCGTAGCGATAGGGCAGGCGGGTGCTGCGCAGGTCATGCCAGCGTGCGCCGGCGCGCTCGCGCGCCGGCCCGATCGGCGGCTCGCGGATCCAGCTCGAGAGATCCTGCTCGCGGGCCCAGACCGTGCCGTCCGGCTCTATCCACAACACGGCGCTGCCGGGCGCAGCCTCGACGCGGGGTGTGTCATGCACCTCCACGAGGGCGTAACCGGGCGTGGCCGGCTGTTCGCAGGCGGGCGGGAACCATTCCGGCGTGCTGACCGATTGCAGCGTGGCGGCCAGCCCGCCGGCGATCTCGAGACCCGAAACAATGAACGCGATGGGGTCCACGTCGGCGCCGGCCGCATCGTCAGCGTGTACCGAGATCGAGATTGACCTCGAGCGGACCCCGCCCGCTCTGTATCCTGAGACGCAACGCGCCGTCCTCAGGCGCACGCTGCGGTTTCAGCAGCCACTCATGCCGGCCGCCGGCCAGCAGGTAGATCAGTTCCTGCTGCTCGAGCAGGCTGCCGCGGCCGTCTTCCAGGCGCAGGCTCTGGACACGGACGTGACGGTTGCCACGGTTCTCCGCCGCCAGCCGCAACCGCCCGTCGGCCTCCCGGCTGATCCGCCAGTCGAGCCCATCCTGCGTGCTGGTGGGGGCGACGAACATCGGCACGCCGAGCTGGAGCAGGAACCGGACCTGGCTCTCGCCCGGCTTGTCTTCCGGCACTTCGGTCAGATAAACGCGATAACTGAGTTCGCTGGCGGGGCTGGCTGGCGGCTTGGTGAAACCCACGCGGACCAGCTGGCGACTGCGCGGCGCCACCCGGAACAGCACCGGCGTGGCGATGACATCCTGGGCAGGCTCGTAGACATGCCCACCGTCAGCCTGCTTCCACTGCTTGACCGTGGCTTGGAGCACCGTGGGCTTGTCACCGTCGTTGGTGATGGTCAGAGTGCCCGTGCGCTGGCCTGGACCAAGTTCGATGCGAATGGGATTGACCGATATCTCGCCGGCACCC
>DATLYR010000112.1 GCA_035574475.1 Nevskiales bacterium
CATCGTCATCTACAACCAGCTGGTCAACCTCAAGCACGCCGTCAGCAAGGCCTGGGCCAACATCGATGTGCTGCTGAAGCAGCGCCACGACGAGCTGCCCAAGCTGATCGAAACCTGCAAGCAGTACATGAAGTTCGAGCAGGAGACGCTGGAGAAGGTCATGCAGGCGCGCGCCGCGGCCAACACCGCGCGTGAGGCCGGCGACGTCGCCGGGGTCGGCGCGGCCGAAACCCAGATGCGGCTGGGGCTGGGCAAGCTGTTCGCGCTGGCCGAAGCCTACCCGGACCTCAAGACCAACCAGAGCTTCCTGCAGCTGCAGGGGCGCATCTCGGGGCTGGAAAATTCCATTGCCGACCGGCGCGAGTTCTACAACGAGAGCGTGAACAACAACAACGTGCGCATCGAGCAGTTCCCGGACGTGATCCTGGCGCGCCTGTTCGGCTTCAAGCCCGCGCAGCTGCTGGAATTCGCCGACGAGGAAAAGAAGGACGTGGACATGAAGTCCCTGTTCAGCAGCTAGCCATGCGCTTCGCGCAGGCATAGCGCCGGACCAGCACGAACGGATGCAGTTTGACGCCGACGCGGTCTTCATCCTCGGCCTGAGCGTCGCCGCGGCCTTCTATTACAGCTTCCGCTTCCTGCGCCACACCCGGCTCATCGAGGACACGCCCACCTCGCGCGTGCGCTCCGCGCACCAGGGCTATGTGGAGCTGGAAGGGGTGGCGCGCCCGATGGAACGCGAGCCGCTGTCCGCGCCGCTGACCGGCACGCCCTGCGTGTGGTGGTTCTACGAGATCGAGAAGAAAGTGCGGCGCAACAAGAGCACCTCCTGGGACACCATCGACAAAAAAACCAGCGACGCACCGTTCTACCTCGAGGATGACACCGGCCGCTGCCTGGTGAACCCGGCGGGCGCGGAGGTCGTCACCACCGACCGCCAGGTCTGGTACGGGTCCAGCGCCTGGCCCAGCGGGCCGCCCACCGGCTCCGGCCTCTTCCACTCCGGCAGCTACCGCTACACCGAGCGCCGCATCGCGCCTGACTCACGGGTCTATGCCCTCGGCCTGTTCGCCACGCGCAGCGCGCTGCAGGACGGCGCCGACGAGAACACGGCGCTGCGCGAAAAGCTGGCGGAATGGAAACAGGATCCCGCGCGGATGCAGCTGCTCGACGTGAACCGCGACGGTAAAGTGGACGTGAAGGAATGGGAAGCCGCGCGGCGCGCCGCGCTGGCCGAGCTGCAGCGCGCACGGCTGGAACTGGCGAGCGAGGGCCTGCACACCCTGTCCAAACCGCCGCAGCGCGGGCAGCCCTACCTGCTTTCCGCCGTGCTGCAGCGCGACCTGTGCCGCCGCTGGCGCTGGTACGCCGGCCTGTGCTTCGCCTGGTTCCTGGTCGGCGGCGCGCTGTTCGTCTGGCAGCTGATCGAGTATGGGCTTCTCTAGATCGGCACGCCGAAGCCGCGAATCATCTCCAGCACGCCGTTGATCTCGGCGTTGTGCGGATCCGGCGAGCCCGGGAGGGTCGCGGTGCACAGCGCGCCGTAGGGCGTGACGCGCGGCGGCAGGCCGAAGCTCGGCGCGTCCAGCCTGGGCGGATTGTCGAAGTCCAGCGCGTGCGCCATGTTGATCGAAGTCTGGTTGCGCGGACTGTCGCCCACCGGGCCCAGGCCCCAGCGCCAGCGGATCAGGTTTATCACCGAGTTCGGGTCGAATTGCAGGTGGCTGACGTGGCCGCGGCGCGCGCGCGGGCCGACCATCACGCAGGGCGTGCGGAAGCCCAACCGCCCGTCGTTGCCGATGGCGCGCTCTGCATCCGAGATCGGTGCGAACGGCGGCACGACGTGGTCGTAAAAACCGCCCCACTCGTCGTAGGTGACGATCATCAGCGTGCGCTCCCAGTTCGGGCTGGTGCGCAGCGCGTCATAGATGCGGTTCAGGAACACCTGGCCGTCGCGCACGTCGGCCTGCGGGTGGTCGTCCTGCGAGATGCCGGCCGGGCTCTCGCCGACCGCGGCGCCGAAGAACGGGTCGATGTAGGACACCGCCGGCAGCCGGCCGGCGGCGGCGTCCAGCAGGAACTGCGCGAACGGCGCCATGTGATCCACGTACTTGGTGCCCCACAGCCCCGTGGTCGGCAGGTCGTGGAAATAGTTCTTGTGCGAAATGCCGGCCGCGGTCAGATGATCCCAGATCGTCGGCAGTGTGGAGGGATCACGCTGCACGAACGGCAGGTCGTTCTGCAGGAAGTCGGTGGCGCCGGCATGAATGTACATGCGGTTGGGGAAAGTCGAGGTCAGCACGCCGTGGAAATAGCGGTCGCAGACCGTGAAGTGCTGCGCCACGCCGGCGTAGAACGGCAGGTCCTCGGCGGTGTAGTAGCCGACCGGAAAGTGATCGTTCGGATCGCTGGCCGTGCCCTCGGTCAGCAGCCAGCCGTTCATCGCGCCATTGGCGAGGTGCACGCGACCGCCGTCGTAATTGTGGTTGGGATCGGCCCAGCCGCAGCCCTGGTAGCCGTAATCGGGGTGCTGCGACAGGCGGAAGGTTTCGATCATTTCGCCGTTGACGTTGGGATAGCGCGCGCCCGCCTGCACGCCATCCGCCCCCGGCACCCAGCCCAGGAAGTGATCGAAGGAGCGGTTCTCCATCATCACCTGCACGATGTGATCGATGCCGGATTCCTCCGGCGGCGGCAGGCGACTCAGGCCGGTGCCCGGATCACCGCCCGGCAGCCCGTCGTCGCCACCGCTGCCGCTGCAGGCCGGCAAGGTCAGCGCACCGGTCGCGGCAGCCATGCCGATCAGGAATTCGCGGCGGCGGGGGTCGAAGCGGCGGCCGCTGCGCGGCAGCCGCGGAGGCGTGCGTCTAGCCATGGGGGGCGCTCTCTTGAAGTTTGTTCATTTTCAGGCAGTTGTGTTGCGCGTGCATGACGGGGCCACGCCCTGCCGGTTCACCTTATAATCCACGGACCCGGCGCTCAAATCCATCGTTGTTTTTCATGCAAGAAGCGACCGAAAACCCCCTGCTGGAACTGCTGGAGCAGGAGGGCCTGCCCCCCTTCTCCCGCATCCGCGCCGAGCATGCCGAGCCGGCCGTGGACCGCATCCTGGCCGAGAACCGCCAGGCCGTGGCCACGCTCCTGGCACGCGGCGGCCCCTGGGACTGGGACCGCCTGGCGCGGCCATTGGAGGAACTCGACGACCGCCTGCACCGCGCCTGGGCGCCGGCCGCACACCTCAACCACGTGCTCAACTCGGAAGGCTGGCGCACGGCCTACAACGCCTGCCTGGCCAAGCTGAGCGACTACGCCACCGAGCTGGGCCAGAACGAGGACTTGTACCGCGCCTGGCAGGCGCTGGCCGAGGGTCCGGAATTCGCGCAGCTCGATCCCGGCCAGCAGAAGCTGGTGCGCGACACCCTGCGCGACTTCCGCCTGTCCGGCGTGGCGCTGCCGCCGGCGGACAAGGCGCGCTTCAAAGACATCATGCAGCAGCTGTCCAGGCTGCAGAGCCGCTTCGAAGAAAACCTGCTCGACGCCACCCAGGCCTGGGAGAAATCCATCGCCGACGCGCGCGCCCTCGCCGGCCTGCCGCCTTCGGCACTGGCCCAGGCCCAGCAGCAGGCCCGCAACCGCGGACTCGACGGCTGGCTGCTGACGCTGGAGTTCCCCAGCTATCACGCCGTCATCACCTATGCCGACGACCGCGCCCTGCGCGAGGAGATCTATACCGCGTTCTGCACGCGCGCCTCGGACCAGGGGCCCCACGCCGGCCGCTTCGACAACAGCGCGCTGATGGAGGACATCCTGCGCCTGCGGCACGAGGCGGCGCGGCTGCTCGGCTACGCCAACTTCGCCGAGCGCTCGCTGGCCACCAAGATGGCGCAGACGCCGGCGCAGGTGCTGGACTTCCTGCGCGACCTCGCGCGCCGCAGCCGGCCGCGCGCCGAGCGCGAGCTGGCCGAGCTGCGCGACTTCGCACGCGCCACGCTCGACATCGGCGAGCTGCAGGCCTGGGACATCGCCTATGCCAGCGAGAAGCTGCGCCAGGCGCGCTTTCGCATCAGCGACGAGGAGCTGCGCCCCTACTTCCCGCTGCCGCAGGTGCTGGACGGACTGTTCGCCATCGTCGGCCGCTTGTACGGCGTGCGCATCGAGCCGCTGACCGGCGCCGATGTCTGGCATGCCGACGTGACCGCCTACGAAATCCGAGACGCCGAAGGCGTACGCGGACGTTTCTTTCTCGATCCCTACGCGCGCCCGAACAAGCGCGGCGGCGCCTGGATGGACGACTGCGCCGGGCGGCGGCGCGGGCGGCGCGGGCTGCAGATCCCGATCGCCTTCCTGACCTGCAACTTCACCCCGCCGCTGCCAGGACAGCCGGCGCTGCTGAGCCACGAGGAGGTCATCACGCTGTTCCACGAGTTCGGCCACGGCCTGCAGCACCTGCTGACGCGGGTCGAAACGGCCGGCGTGGCCGGCATCAACGGCGTCCCCTGGGACGCGGTCGAGCTGCCGAGCCAGTTCATGGAGAACTGGTGCTGGGAACGCGAATCGCTCGACCTGATGGCGCGCCACTGGCAGAGCGGCGCCCCGCTGCCCGAGGACCTGTACCGGCGGCTGCGCGCGGCACGCAACTTCCAGTCGGCGCTGATGATGCTGCGCCAGGTGGAGTTCGCGCTGTTCGATTTCCGGCTGCACCTGGAGTACGACCCGGCACGCGGCGGGCGCGTGCTGGAGACGGCGCAGGCCGTGCGCGACGAGGTGGCCGTCTTCCAGCCGCCGGCCTTCAACCGCTTCCCGCACAGCTTCGCGCACGTGTTCGCCGGCGGCTACGCGGCCGGCTACTACAGCTACAAGTGGGCCGAGGTGCTCTCGGCCGATGCCTACTCCGCCTTCGAGGAGGCCGGGCTGTTCGATCCCGCCACCGGGCGGCGCTTCCTCAGCACGATCCTCGAACAGGGCGGCTCGCGCGAAGCCATGGAGCTGTTCGTCGCCTTCCGCGGGCGGCCGCCGACCATCGAACCCCTGCTGCGCCACAACGGCCTGCTCGACCAGGCGGCCTGAGGATCCGCCCATGAAGATCGCGACGTGGAACGTCAACTCGCTGCGCGTGCGCCTGCCGCAGGTGCTGGCATGGCTGGCCGCCAACCCGGTGGACCTGCTCGCCATCCAGGAAACCAAGCTCACCGACGAGAACTTCCCGCGCGCCGAGATCGAGGCCGCCGGCTACCAGGTGGCCTACTCCGGCCAGAAGACCTACAACGGCGTGGCGCTGCTGAGCCGCAAGCCGCTGGCGGCCGTGCAGGCCGGCATCCCGGGCTTCGCCGACGAGCAGAAGCGCGTGCTGGCCGCGCACTGCGACGGCCTGCGCGTGATCAACCTGTACGTGCCCAACGGGCAGAGCGTGGGCTCGGACAAATACCAGTACAAGCTGATCTGGCTGGAGGCGCTGCGCGGCTGGCTCGGCAAGGAACTCAAGCAGCACCCGCGCATCGTGGTGCTGGGCGACTTCAACATCGCGCCGGCCGACGAGGACGTGCACGATCCGGTGTTATGGAAGGGCCAGGTGCTGTGCAGCGAGCCGGAGCGCGAGGCCTTCCGCGCGCTGCTCGCGCTCGGCTATCGCGACTGCTTCCGGCTGTTCCCGCAGGAACCGGGCAGCTACAGCTGGTGGGACTACCGCGCCGCCGCCTTCCGCCGCAACCTCGGCCTGCGCATCGACCACGTGCTGGCCAACGCGCCCTTCGCGCAGGCCTGCGCCGCCTGCGTCATCGACAAGACCCCGCGCACGCAGGAGCGCCCTTCCGACCACGCCCCGGTGGTCGCCGAATTCCGCGTTTAGTCACGCAGCGCCGCGCGCCGGACCGGCGGCAGCCCGGTCACGATCAGCAGCACGGCCGGCAGGAACACCAGCGGCACATCGATCCACCAGTGGCTGTGCGGCAGAAGGCCCACGGCAATCTCCGCCACGTGCACCAGCGCGTGCCCGGCATAGAACAGCGTGATGCCCCAGTGCACCGGCGCGCAGCGCTCGAGGTTGCGCAGGCACCACAGCGCGCCCAGCCCCACCACCACGAACACCACGCCGATGTCGTGCACGAAGTGCGTGTTCAAGGGCCCGGTGTCCGGCACCGCCGCCGGCACGCCCACGTACCAGCTCGCCGGCGAGGCCAGCATCCACAGCCCGTTGGCCAGGCTGCCGATGCCGAGGATTCCGTAGAACGCCTTAAGCAGACCGCGCATGGCTTGCCCTCCCGTCCGCCTGCTGCCGCAGCCAGTCCGCGGACTCACGCCACAGCGTCTCGGCGCAGGCCTCGCGGAAAAACCCGAAATGCCCGATGGCGCCGCGCGCCGGCCGCGGCACCTGGCGGCGCTCGATGCGCGCCGCCGGGTAATGGCGCAGCAGCGCCTCCACCGCCGCGGGCGGCGCATAGGCGTCGTCGTCGAAGGCATAGGACAGCAGCGGCAGCGCCAGGCGCGCGTAGCGCCGCGTGTCGAGGCCATGCGCGACATCGAACAGGTAGTCGCGGCTGCGCGCCCAGCGCGCCCACTGCGCCACCACGCCGGCGGCGACACGGGTGCTGCCCAGGCCCGTGCGCCGCGCCGGAAAATCATCGCGGCCGGCGGCCAGCAGCGGCCCCAGCAGATACCAGGTGAGCGCCAGCATCGGCCAGGCACGCGGCGGGTAGTGGCGCAGGTGCGGCGCG
>DATLYR010000113.1 GCA_035574475.1 Nevskiales bacterium
CCGGCCGATTTCAGCCAGCTCAGCCATTACGCCCGCCGCAAGCTGCGCTCCATGCAGCGTCGGCCCACACTGGCGACCGCCTTCTGGAAACAGGCGGAACTGCCCTTGTAACCATTCAACCATTTATGCAAGGCTCAATAATAGACCTGCCGAGACCAAGCAACGCGACCCCTGAGCCTGCATTAATCGGTTTTCGCGTGCGGCTTTTGTAACCCTTGCCGCCTGCTTCGCGCGATCCGTTTTGCGGCCGGAGTCACCATGACCCGCACGCCCAGCGAGTGCAGAACCTTGTCCACAGTGGCAAAGCTGGGATTGGCACTACCGCCCAGAGCCTTGTAAAGGCTTTCCCTTCCGAGTTTTGTCTCGCGCGCAATCCGCGACATGCCGCGCGCACGGGCAACGGTGCCCAGCGCGGCGATGAATTCTGCGTCACTGCCGCTCGCGATGGCGTCGTTCAGGTAAGCAGCAATCGCCTCCGGCTTGTGGAGGTGCCTGGCGGCGTCGGCACAGGCGCTATTGGGCCCGCCTGCCGGCAAGTCTTGCGTTACTCATCATATTGAGTAAAATTACTCAACATGTTGAGTAATTAGTAATGTGACGTACCAGCGCGCGCAAGCGAAGATCCTGAGCCGGCGGCTGCATGAGCCGCGGCGCTTCCTGCAGGTAGTGGCCGGGCCGCGGCAGGTCGGGAAGACCACGCTGGTGCAACAGGTGACGGAGGCCTGCGGTTTGCCCGTGCGCTTCGCCAGTGCCGACGAGCCCGCCCTGCGCGGAGCCGCCTGGATCGCTCAGCAATGGGAGGCGGCGCGGCTCGAGGCCCAAGAAGCGGGTCGCCGCGGTGCGGTGCTGGTGCTGGACGAAATCCAGAAAATTCCAGGCTGGTCGGAAACGGTCAAACGACTGTGGGACGAGGATACGCGAACCCGCCGCCCGCTCAAGGTGCTGATACTGGGTTCCGCCCCGCTGCTGATCGCTGACGGACTCACAGAGAGCCTGGCCGGCCGCTTCGAGATGCTGCATTTGCCGCACTGGTCGTTTGCGGAGATGCACGAGGCCTTCGGCTGGTCGCTGGAAGAATATGTTTTCTATGGCGGATACCCGGGTGCGGCGCCGCTCATCCGCGAGCCGAAGCGCTGGACCCGTTATGTACTCGATTCCCTGATCGAAACCTCGATTTCCCGCGACGTGCTACTGCTTACGCGCGTGGACAAGCCGGCGCTGCTGCGACGCGTGTTCGAGCTGTCCTGCCGCTACTCGGGGCAGGTGCTGTCCTATACCAAGATGTTGGGACAGCTTCAGGACGCCGGCAACGTAACCACGCTGGCACATTATCTGGACCTGCTCAGCGGGGCGGGTCTGGTACGTGGGCTGCCGAAATACACAGGTGATGTGGCGCGGCAGCGCGGTTCCAGTCCGAAACTTCAGGTGCTCAACACAGCGCTGCTGAGCGCACAGTCCGGCCTGAGCCTGAAACAGGCGCGCACAGACCCGTCGTTTTGGGGGCGCCTGGCCGAGTCGGCGGTTGGCGCACATCTGGCTAATGCAGCGGCGGTGGGCGAATGTGCGCTGTACTACTGGCGCGAGCGACAGCATGAGGTGGACTTCGTGGTCGAGTCGGGTCGTCGGCTAACGGCCATTGAGGTCAAAAGCGGTTACGTGCCCCGTGTTCATGGCGGCATCGAGGCTTTTGGTGCTGCGTTCAAACCGAAACGGACATTGTTGGTTGGCGGCGACGGCGTAGAGCTGGAGCAGTTTCTCGCCAAACCTGTGGGGCATTGGGTCGAGTAAGCCGGCTCGCGTGCCGACGAGTTATTCGCTCTTAACCTCGCTCGCCACCAAACACCCGCCGCAGCAGCTCGGTCGTGCGCGCGAGCGGCTCTTCGCGGATGCGCTTTTCTTCCTCGGCCAGCGTGGTGAACAGCGCGGCCAGGGCGCGGTCGGTGACATAGGCGTCGATGTCCTGCGCCGACAGGTCGGCGCCCGGCAGCAGCGTGCCGAGCTTGCCGAGCATCTCCTTATAGCGACGGGTGACGCCGACCGCGTCGGTGGCCTGCGCGACCCTGGGCCGGAATTTCGCGCTGAGTGCGGTGCTGGTTTTGTCACGGAAATACACGGTGGCGGCGTCGTCCGGCCCGCGCAGGATGCCGCGCGCATCGCTGAGCGTCATGTCGCGGATCGCGGCGCCGAAGATCGCGGCGGCCTCCGGCACCGCCTGCTCGGCGGCGCGGTTCAGGCTTAGGTGGAAGGCATCCACCTTGTCGCCCTGCCCGAGCTGGCGCAGCGCGCTTTCGGCCTTGCGCAGTTTCTCCGGCAACGGGATGCGCAACGCGGGGTTGCGCCAGAAGCCGTCGGTGCGGCCGATGCGCGTGACAGCGCGCTCGGTGCCGGTGGCCAGTGCCTCCTTAAGACCCGCCGTGATCTCGGCCTCCGACAGTGTGCCCGTGCCACCGAGCGCCTCGGTGACCTGCTTCAGGTTGAGGCTGTTGCAGGCGGCGAGCATGGGGAGCAGCAGCACGAGGGTGAAACGGACCGGCATGGCGATACCCTGTGGATGGGCCTGAGCGGATTATGCGGCAGCCGGGCGGCTGTCGAATCGGGGGAGTGTCGTTCGACTATAGGGCAGAATCCCTCATCACTGGCCCAACAAGGAGATTGCCATGCCTGGCAGCACCATCCGCCTTCACCGCGTCCTGCGCGCACCGCCCGAGCGCGTGTATCGTGCGTTTACCGAGGCCGACGCCATGTGCAAGTGGCTGCCGCCCAATGGTTTTACCGGCAAGATGCACCAGATGGACCTGCGGGTCGGCGGCAGCTACCGGATGTCGTTCACCAATTTCAGCACCGGCAAGAGCCACGCCTTCGGCGGGGCTTATATCGAGCTGGTGCCGGGTGAGCGCATCCGCTACACGGACAAGTTCGAGGACCCGAACCTGCCGGGTGAGATGCAGACCACGGTGAGCCTGAAGAAAGTGTCTTGCGGCACCGAGCTGCACATCGTGCAGGAAGGCGTGCCCGAGGTGATCCCGGCCGAGGCCTGCTACCTCGGCTGGCAGGAATCGCTGGTGCTGTTGGCGAAGCTGGTCGAGCCGGAGATTCCGGATTAGCGCAAACGGGGCGGGTTACTGCTTGCCCGCCACCGGCACGAAGTCCACTTTCTCGCGCACCGCGCAGTCCGGGCAGGGCCAGTCGTCCGGGATCTGCGACCACTGCGTGCCGGGCGGGAAGCCCTCGCGTTCGCAGCCGACGCTTTCGTCGTAGATGTAGCCGCAGTCGGTGCACTGGAATTGTTTATGTGTGGGCACGGCCCCCGCCTGCGCCGCGCCCGCCTTGACGCGTTCGCCCGGGAACAGCTCCGGCCGACCGTCGTCGAGTCTGGCGCCCATCCATTTCTTCAGCAGCGCCTCGCGCTTGGGCGGGTGGAGGCTGGCGCGGGTGAGGTCGCCCTTGTAGTGCTTGACCACCAGCGGGTCCATCTGCCGGAACCACAGCCAGGGCACGTAGGCGATCAGGATCATCGCCGCGTAGCCGGTCGGCAGCTGCGGGCTGTCGTCGAAGTGGCGCAGCGCCTGGAAGCGGCGTGTCGGGTTGGCGTGATGGTCGGAGTGCCGCTGCAGCTGGTACAGGAACAGGTTGGTGATGATGTTGTTGCTGTTCCAGGAATGCGCCGGCGTGCAGCGCTCCCAGCGCCCGCTCGGCTCCTTCTGCCGCGCAAGTCCGTAGTGCTCGAGGTAGTTCACCACTTCCAGCAGCGAGGCGCCGTAGAGCGCCTGCAGCAGCAGGAAGGGCAGCGCCGCCCAGCCGAGCCAGGCCGTGATCGCGCCAAAGAAAATCACCGTCATCGCCCAGGCCTGCAGGTTGTCGTTCTCCAGGCTCAGCACGCGCTTGCCCTTGCGATGGAGTCGCTCCTTCTCGATGTTCCAGGCGGAGCGCAGGCTGCCGATCATGGTGCGCGGCAAAAAGGCCCAGAAGCTCTCGCCCATCTTCGAGCTGGCCGGATCCTCCGGCGTGGCCACGTTCTTGTGGTGGCCGCGATTGTGCTCGACGTAGAAATGCCCGTAGGCCACCGGCGCCAGCGTCAGCTTGGCCAGCCAGCGCTCGAAGCCGTCTTTCTTGTGGCCCAGTTCATGCGCAGTGTTGATGGCGATGCCGTTCGCGGTGCCCACGGTGAAAATGAGGCCCACCAGGTGCCAGAGCGGAACATCGGCCTGCACCGCGAGCCAGGCGCCCCAGACGGTGACGGCAAACTGGGTGGGGATGTAGGCATAGACGATGGCGCGGTAGTAACGGTCGTTCTCCAGCCCGGCCACGGCCGACTCGGGCGGATTGGTCGGGTCCGTGCCGATCAGCCAGTCGAGCAGCGGGATCAGCACGTAAAGAATGAGCGGCCCGCCCCAGGCCCACAGACCGAAGCCGGTCGTCTGGTAAAGATAGAGCGCGAGCCCCACCAGCACGGGGATGCAGGGGCTGAGCAGCCACAGGTAACGCTTGCCGTCGATCCAGGGAGTTGCTGCTGTCGCCGTGCTGTCCATGGCCTGCCCCGCGTCTTATTTAGGGTCGCCGGGCGGCGACCCTGATGTGCCGGAGTATAGCCCTTGAACGTTCGTTTAACAGCCCGGGCTCAGCGCTGCTCCGGCGCGCGGATGACGACGGTGCCGGCCAGCTTGTCGTGCCAGCCCTGCTTGCGCTTGTCCCAGCCGACCCACAGCAGTCCCAGGCCGAAGGGGATGGTGGAAACGAAGTAGCCGAGGTAGCGGACGATGAACTGGCCGGTGCTGGGCCTGCCCAGCGTGTTCGCGTCCACGATGACGGCGTTGATCACCATCTTGCCCGGCGTGGCCGAGCGGTAGGCCCAGAACACGAGTACCGCCACCGCCGGGAAGATCCACTCCAGCAGGATCTGCATGCTGCCCAGCGCGCGGGCCGGGTTGAAATATTCCTTGCCGACCAGTGCCAGCGCCACGGGCACGATCACCATCATGAGCAGGATGGTATCGATGAGGCTGGCGCCGACCCGCGCCCAGAAGCCGACGTACTGCACGGGCGTGGCAGGGATCGCGGGTTCCATGGGTCTGCCTCCGGTGTCTGGCTGAATCTATAGCACTCATTCAGGCGCGGCGGGAACTTTGCTAGGGTGGTGTTCCGAAAATATCCTTCGTCGTTCCGGACAAGCCGACAGTTTTCTGTCGCCCCGGCGGAAGCCGGGGCCCAGTGCCTTTGAAAAGGCGGGCGCGTTCCAGAATCCAGAACCTTAACAAGGCACTGGATGCCGGCTTCCGCCGGCATGACGATCTAAAGAGTCTTGCGGAACAGCACATCAGGGTGGCCGCATGGGGGGGTTGAGTTCAGCGTGAGTACGCGGCTGGCGGCGCCGGTGTATCGTCTGGTGTTCGCCAACCGGCACCGCAAGCTCAGGCACTGGTACGGGGGGAAGTGATGGCCACGGCATTCGTCACCGGCGGCTCGGGCTTCGTCGGCCGCAACCTGATCCGGCACCTCAAGGCGCGCGGCGAGACGGTGCGCGCGCTGGCGCGCTCGGAGGCCGCGGCCGCAGCCGTGCGGGCGGCGGGCGCACAACCGGTGCGCGGCGACCTCGAGGATTTCCGCGCGCTGCGCGAGGGCCTGTCCGGCTGCGAGGTGGTGTATCACGCCGCGGCCGAGGTCAGCGAGTGGGGCCCGCGCGAGCGCTTTCACCGGGTGAACGTGGTCGGCACGCAGAACCTGCTCACCGCCGCGCGCGCGGCGGGCGTGAAGAAGTTCGTGCACGTCAGCACCGAGGCGGTGCTGTGCGACGGCTCGCCGCTGAGGAACGTCAACGAGGGCCGCCCGCTGCCGGCGCGGCCGCTGCCGCGCTATCCGGAAACCAAGGGCCTGGCCGAGAAGTACGTGCTCGAGGCTAACAGCCCGCAGATGGAAACCGTGGTCGTGCGCCCGCGGCTGATCTGGGGCGCGGGCGACACCACGCTGCTGCCGCAGCTCATCGAGGGCGTGCGCACGGGCCGCTTCATGTGGGTGGATGGCGGCAGGTTCCTGACCTCGACCACGCACGTGGACAACGTCTGCGAAGGCCTGCTGCTGGCGGCCGAGAAGGGCCGCGGCGGGCAGGTGTACTTCGTCACCGACGGCGCGCCGATCCCGTTCCGCGAGTTCATCACCGCGCTGTTCGCGACCCAGGGCGTGGACCCGGGCGACAAGACCATCCCGCATTTCCTCGCGCTCGCCTTTGCCGCCGCCTGCGAATGGCTGTGGGAGACCTTCAGGCTGAAGGGCCGGCCGCCGGCCACGCGCATGGCGGTGCGCCTCGGTGGCGAGGAAGTGACGGTGGACGACAGCAAGGCGCGACGCGAGCTGGGCTACGTCGGCCGCGTGACGCGCGAGGCCGGCCTGGCGGCAATGCGAAGGTAAGAGCGTGACAAGATAACAGGATTGACAAGATGCTCAGGCAAGCCAGGCGCACGGGTTTTCCAGAACCCGAAAAAGCCCAACCTGTTAATCCTGTGCATCCTGTTTATCCTCTCCATTCTTCATTCGAGGAAGCGCCATGGACCTCCAGCGTCCGCCCATCGTGATGATTCACGGCATGTACGCCACCGGCCGCGTGTGGCGCAACTGGCAAGGCTTCTTCGAGCGCGCCGGCTTCCAGGTGCACACACCGACGCTGCGCCTGCACGACGTGGCTCCGGAAGCGCCGCCGCCGGAAGGCCTCGCCACCCTGAGCGTGGCCGATTACGTGGCCGATCTGGAGCGCTACATCCAGGCACTCGGCGAAAAGCCCGTCCTGTTCGGGCATTCGATGGGCGGACTGCTGGCGCAGCTCCTGGCGGCGCGCGGCCACGCCCGCGCGGCGGTGCTGGTGACGCCGGCGCCACCGGCAGGCATCAACGCGATCAAGCCGCGGCCGCTGCTGACTTTCATCCGCATCCTCAGCCGCTGGGGCTTCTGGCGCAAGCCGCACCGGCCGACGCGCCGCGCCGCCGACTTCGGCATGTTCAACCGGCTGGAGAAACGCGTTGCGGACGAGGAATACGCCGGCTTCGTGCATGAGTCCGGCCGCGCGCTGTTCGAGATCGCGTACTGGTGGCTGGACCGCCGCCACACGACGCGGCTGGATTTCGCCGCCATGCCCTGCGACCTGCTGCTGCTCGGCGGGCAGGATGACGGCACGGTGGCGGCCAGCGTGGTGCGCGCCACCGCCAGGCGTTACGGCGCGCGTGCGACCTACCTCGAGCTGCCGGGCCATTCGCATTTCCCGATGTCCGAGCCGGGCTGGGAGCAGGTGGCGCAGCGCTGCCTGGACTGGTTGAAGGCGCGCTAGTTTGACCGCCCCCACCCCCACCCTCCCCCATCGAGGGGGAGGGAGCTTACGCACGACGGGCGCGATTCTGGTTTACGTCGCGCTCGTGCTGGGCGTGGATGCGCTCGCCTACCTGGAAGTCGCCTGGCCGTTCGAGTGGAAGGTCTTCCGCTGGGTCTGGGGCGACGTCGAGATCTTCAAGCTGCTGTTCTGGCTGTTCATCCCGCTGGCGTTCTGCTGGCGCAACCTCGACCGCGGCTGGTATGGCATCGCGCGCTGGCGCGCCGGCGATGTCATCCTGCTGATCGTCGTTGCCGGCGTCGGCGGCTTGCTGTTGCTGCTGATTCCGCTGGTGCCGGAGCTGCGCGAGGGTTATACCGGCATCGGCGCGCTGTCGGCCGCGGTCAAGCGCGAGTTCGTGATCGGCATTTCGATTTGGACGCTCACTTGGCTGCCGGGCTGGGAATTCCTGCTGCGCTACGTGCTGCTGCGCGCGGTCGCGGCGCAATGGCCGCGCTACGGCTGGTGGCTGGTGCCGCTGGCGGAAGGCCTATACCACTTGCAGAAGGCCTGGCCGGAAACCCTGGCCGCGGTGCTGTTCTCGGCCGTGCTGAGCTGGTGGGCGCTGCGCCGCCGCAACGGCCTGCTGCCGCTGGTTGCGCACCTGATCATCGAGATCGAGCTGATCGCGCTGATGCTGATGTGGTGAGCGGGGTTCCGCCCGCCGCCATTGGCGGCCGTCCTTGTGGAACCGGGCTGCCGGCGCTAAAGTCCAAGCCGTCATGAAACGGCTGCGCAAAGCCCTGAGCCTGCTGCTGGGTGCGGTCCTGTTGGTCCAGGGTTATGCCCTGTCCGCGGCGCCCTTGCCCGCAGACACGAGCAAGCCGGTGGCCAGTCTCGCCGCCGACATGCCCTGCCACGGGGCAGCGGACCAGACGGCCGATAATGCCGACGCCGCCTGCTGTGGCAGCGACTGCCCGGACATGACTGCCTGCCTGCTGGGCCAGCTGGCGGTCACGGCCTGCTTTGCCTTCGAGCCCTCCCGCGCGCCGGGCGAAAGACCCGACGCAGGCCCGTCCACGCTGCTGATCCAGCCACCCGCCGCCCTGCTGAGACCTCCCATCGCGCTCCACGGTTGATCGCGCCGCGGCGCGCTTGCGCCGCTGTTCCGGGCCCTTGTGGGCTCACCGTGGAGACGAGACATGAGCAATTCCATACGCCGCGCCTGCGCGCGGCTGCTGCTGGCGCTGGCGGGCATCCCGTGGCTAGCGCCCGGCGTCACGCAGGGCGCGGAACCGCTGGGCATGCATGAAGCCTCGCAGCTGGCGCTGCAGCATCAGCCCCTGCTGGACGGCCTGGCCGCGCAGAACCGGGCCGCGCGCGAGGCGGCCGTCGCCGCGCGCCAGCTGCCGGACCCGCAGCTGGTCGCCGGCGTCGCCGACCTGCCCGTCAACGGCGACGACGCCTATTCGCTGCAACGGGATTCCGACACCCAGCTCCAGCTGGGGCTGATGCAGGAATTCCCGCGCGCGGAGAAGCGCCGCCTGCGCGGCGAACAGGTCGAGCGCGAGGCGGAGCGCCTGCTGGCCGAGCGGCATCTCACCGAGCGCGCCATCCGCCGCGACACGGCGCTGGCCTGGCTGGAGGTCTGGCGTTACCTGCAACTGCGGGCACTGCTGGACGCCAGCCTGCGCGAGGCCGAAGCCCAAGCCCAGTCCGCTGAGATCAATTACCGCAGCGGGCTTGCCACGCTGGCCGAGGTGCTCGCGGCGCGCGTCAGCCAGGCGCGCCTGCAGGACGAGGTCGCGGCAGCGGAGCAGAGCATCACGCATGCGCGCAACCTGCTGTCACGCTGGATCGGTGATGCCGCGTGGCGGCCGCTGGCCGCGGCGCCGCCGGCGCCGCCCGCCGATCCCGCGCTGGAGGCCGCCTTGCAGCGCCTGCGACGGCATCCGCATCTGGCGGAACTGCGCGCGCGCATCGCTGCCGCCGACACCGGCACCGCCCTGGCCAGGGCCGAGTACCGGCCCGACTGGCGGGTGGAGTTCGGCTACGGCTACCGGCCCGCGTTCTCCGAGATGCTCATGCTGCGAGTCGGCGTGGACCTGCCGGTGTTTACCGGGCAGCGGCAGGACCGCCGCCTGGCCAGCGCCCTGGCCCAGCGCGAAGCGGCGGCAGCGGCACTGGCGGACGGCCTGCGCCAGCACGAGGCCGAGCTGCGGCTCAACCTCGAGGATCGCGCGCGCCTGCACAGGCGCCTGCAGTACTACGACGAACAGCTGCTGCCGCAGGCGCGCCAGCGTACCGAAGCGGCGCTGGCCGGCTGGCGCGCAGCACGCGGCACGCTGGCCCAGGTGCTGGAGGCGCGCCGGGCCGAACTGGATCTCGCCATGTCGCGCCTCGACCTCGTACACGATGCCGCCGCCCATGCCGTGCAACTCGAGTATCTCGGCGCCTACGACGGCGAAGGAAGCTCTGATCAATTCCTTCGTCATTCCGGCGCAAGCCGGAATCCAGCGACTTTCAAGGCACTGGACCCCGGCTTTCGCCGGGGTGACGAATTAATCACAGAGATTCCCGAAGTCGCCGGTTTGGAGAACAGCCATGAATAGGAAGCACATTCCGATCGCCGCCGTCGTGCTGCTGATCAGCGTCGCGGCCGGCAGCTGGCTGGCGCGGCAGCACGACGGCAGGCCCGCGTCGCGCGCCGGGCACCAGCACCTGCTGCTGCCGCGAACCGACGCGCAGGGCAAGGTCTACTACAGCTGTCCCATGCATCCGCAGGTGCGGCAGGACGAGCCGGGCAACTGCCCGATCTGCGGTATGAAACTGGTCAAACGCGAGCAAGCCGTTGCGTCCCCCTCCCCCGGCCCCTCCCCACAGGGGGGAGGGGAGAAAACCATCCTCTACTGGTATGACCCGATGAAGCCGGAGGTGCACTTCGACAAGCCGGGCAAGTCGCCCTTCATGGACATGGAGCTGGTGCCGAAGTACGCCGAGACCGCCGGCGCCGGGGTCGTGGAAATCGATCCGCGCATGGCGCAGAACCTGGGCATGCGCACCGCGGCCGTCAGGCGCGGGACGTTCTGGCAGCGCATCGATGCCACCGGCGCGGTGGCGATCGACGAACGCCGGATCGTGGCCGTCGAGGCCCGCACCGCCGGCTGGATCGAGCGCCTGGCTGTGCGCGCCATCGGTGACCCGGTCCGTCGCGGCCAGGTGGTGGCCGGCGTGTACTCGCCCGAGCTG
This sequence comes from Nevskiales bacterium, assembly GCA_035574475.1. Taxonomy (NCBI): domain Bacteria; kingdom Pseudomonadati; phylum Pseudomonadota; class Gammaproteobacteria; order Nevskiales; species Nevskiales bacterium. The sequence continues at coordinate 10,541 of DATLYR010000113.1, forward strand.
TTTGCCACGCAGCAGGAACTGGCGCTGGCACAGAAGCTGGGAGACCCGGCCCTGGTCGAGGCCGCGCGCACCCGGCTCAGGCTGCTGGGCGGCGGCGACCGCGACGCCGCGAGCCCGCAGCCGCGCGTCGCCATCCACGCGCCGCAAGCCGGCGTGGTGACCGAGCTGCGGGTGCGCGAGGGCGCGCAGGTCACGCCCGGCATGCCGCTGATGATGCTGGCCGACCTGTCGCGGGTCTGGATCGTGGTGGCCGTGCCGGAGGCGCAGGCCGGCTGGGTGGCGACGGGCAAACCGGCGGAGGCGCGGCTCAGGGCGCTGCCGGGGCGGGTATTCGAGGGGCGCGTGGATTACGTCTATCCGTTGCTCGACGCCGAAACGCGCACGCTCCGGCTGCGCCTGGTGTTCGACAATCCCGACGGCGCGCTGAAGCCCGGCATGTATGCCGAGGCCACGGTTTTCGGCGGCGCCCGGCGCGAGGTGACGCTGGTGCCCACCGAGGCGGTGATCCGCAGCGGCGAGCGCAGCATGGTGATCGTCGCCGAAGCCGCCGGCCGCTACCGGCCGGTCGAAGTCAGGATCGGCGCGGAACGCGCCGGCGAGAGCGAAGTGCTGGAGGGTCTGGTGCCGGGACAGCAGGTGGTGGTGTCCGGGCAGTTCCTGATCGATTCGGAAGCGAGCCTGGTCGGGGCCTACCGGCGCCTCGCGCCCCCTTCTGACGCCCTCCCACTCGGGGCGGGGGCACGAAACGCAGTTCCCTCTACCCATGAGGGAGATGACACACCCAAAGAAGCCCTCTCCCCCCCTGCGGGGGAGGGTCAGGGTGGGGGGGCCGGACAGTGATCGCGAAGCTGATCCACTGGAGCGTGCACAACCGCTTCCTGGTGCTGCTGGCCACCGCGCTGCTGACGGCCTGGGGCCTGTACGCCACGGCCAACACGCCGCTGGACGCCATTCCCGACCTGTCCGACACGCAGGTGATCGTACGCACCGTGTATCCGGGCCAGGCGCCGCAGGTGGTCGAGGACCAGGTCACCTATCCCCTGACCACCACGCTGCTGTCGGTGCCGCAGGCCAAGACCGTGCGCGGCTACTCGCTGTTCGGCGAGAGCTTCGTTTACGTGCTGTTCGAGGACGGCGTGGATCTCTACTGGGCGCGCTCGCGCGTGCTGGAGTACCTATCGCAGGTACAGGGGCGGCTGCCGTCCACGGCCCGCGCCGCGCTGGGCCCGGATGCGACGGGCGTCGGCTGGATCTACGAGTATGCGCTGGTGGACCGCAGCGGCCGCAACGACATCAGCCAGCTGCGCGCGCTGCAGGACTGGTTCCTGAAGTATGAGCTGAAAAGCCTGCCGAACGTGGCCGAGGTCGCCACGATCGGCGGCTTCAACCGGCAGTACCAGATCGTGCTGCAGCCGGACCGCCTGCGCGCCTACCGGCTGCCGCTGGAGACGGTGATCGAAGCGGTCCGCAAGGCCAATGGCGAGACCGGCGGCTCGGTGCTGGAACTGGCCGAAGCCGAATACATGGTGCGCGCGCGCGGTTATCTGAAGTCGCTCGATGACTTCCGCGAGATTCCCGTGGGACTGGGCGACAGCGGCACGCCCATCCTGCTGCGCGACGTGGCCAGCGTGCAGCTGGGCCCCGAGACGCGGCGCGGCATCGCGGAACTCGACGGCGAGGGCGAGGTGGTCGGCGGCGTCATCGTGCTGCGCTCCGGCGCGAACGCGCGCAGCACCATCCAGGCGGTGAAGGCCAGGCTGGACACGCTCAAGGCCAGCCTGCCCGCGGGCGTCGAGATCGTCGAGACCTACGACCGCTCGGCGCTGATCGACCGCGCCGTGGCGAACCTCTCGCACAAGCTGCTGGAGGAATTCCTGGTCGTGGCGCTGGTGTGCGCCGCCTTTCTCTGGCATCTGCGCTCGGCGCTGGTTGCCATCATCACGCTGCCCATCGGCATCCTCGCGGCGTTTGTCGTGATGCATGCCCAGGGCATCAACGCCAACATCATGTCGCTGGGCGGCATCGCCATCGCGATCGGCGCGATGGTGGACGCCGCCGTGGTCATGGTCGAGAACGCGCACAAGAAGCTGGAGCAGTGGCGGCACAGCTCCCACCCTTACCCTCCCCCACCAGGGGAGATGGAAGACGGGTTGACACCCTCCCCCTCGATGGGGGAGGGCAAGGGTGGAGGTGAGCCGGATGCCGCGACGCGGCTGCGGCTCATCGCCGAGGCCGCCGCCGAAGTCGGCCCGGCGCTGTTCTTCTCGCTGCTGATCATCACGCTGTCCTTCGTGCCGGTCTTCACGCTGGAGGCGCAGGAAGGGCGGTTGTTCGCGCCGCTCGCCTACACCAAGACCTACGCGATGGCGGCGGCGGCGGGCCTGTCGGTGACCCTGATTCCGGTGCTGATGGTGGTTTTCATCCGCGGCCGCATCGTGGACGAAACCGCCAACCCGCTGAACCGCATCCTCATCGCCGCGTACCGGCCCGTGATCCAGGTGGTGCTCAAGCATCCGCGCAGCACGCTGGCGATCGCGGCGCTGGCCGCGCTCTCCGCGCTGTGGCCGGTCTCGCGCCTGGGCAGCGAGTTCATGCCGCCGCTGGACGAGGGCGATCTGCTTTACATGCCGACCGCGCTGCCCGGCCTGGCGGTCGGCAAGGGCGCGCAGCTTCTGCAGCAGACGGACCGGATCATCAGGACTTTCCCGGAAGTGCAGCGCGTGTTCGGCAAGATCGGCCGCGCGGAGTCCGCCACCGACCCGGCGCCGCTGGAGATGGTCGAGACCACGATCATGCTCAAGCCCAAGTCCGAGTGGCGACCGGGCATGACGACCGAGGCGCTGATCGAGGAAATGGATGCGGCGCTGAGAATCCCGGGCCTGGGCAATGTCTGGGTGCAGCCGATCCGCAACCGCATCGACATGCTGGCGACCGGCATCAAGTCGCCGGTGGGCATCAAGATCGCCGGCCCGGACCTGGCGGTGATCCAGCGGATCGGCAGCGAGATCGAGGCGGCAGTGAGAACCGTGCCCGGCACGGCCTCCGCGTTCTCGGAGCGCGTCTCGGGCGGGCGCTACATCGAGATCATTCCGGATCGCGTCGCCGCCGCGCGCCACGGCATGAGCATCGAGGACGTGCAGCGCGTCGTGAGCCTCGCCATCGGCGGCGAGAACATCGGCGAGACGGTGGAAGGCCTGCAGCGCTTCCCGATCAACCTGCGCTATCCGCGCGAGCTGCGTGACTCGGTGCAGGACCTGCGCGAGCTGCCGCTCGTCACGATGCGCGGCGAGACGCTCACGCTCGGCAGCATCGCCGAGATCAGAATCACGGATGGCCCGCCGATGATCAAGTCGGAAAACGCGCGGCCGAACGGCTGGATCTACGTGGACATCCGCGGCCGCGACCTGGGCGGTTACGTGGCCGAGGCCCGGCAGGCGGTGGCGCAGGCGGTGCGGCTGCCACCGGGCTATTCGGTGAGCTGGTCCGGGCAGTTCGAGTACCTCGAGCGCGCCACCCGGCGTCTGCAGGTCGTGGTGCCGCTCACGCTGTCGATCATTTTCCTGCTGCTGTACCTGGCCTTCCGCAGCACGGCCCCGGCCGTGCTCATCATGACCACCCTGCCCTTTGCGCTGGTCGGCGGCTTCTGGCTGATCTATGGGCTGGGCCATCACCTGTCGGTCGCCAGCGGCGTCGGCTTCATCGCCCTGGCCGGCGTGGCGGCGGAGTTCGGCGTGGTGATGCTGATCTACCTGGACAATGCCATCCGCGAGCACGAAGCGAATGGCCGGATGCGGAACCTGGCCGACTTGCGCGAGGCGATCATGGACGGCGCGGTGCTGCGCGTGCGGCCCAAGGCCATGACCGTGGCCGTCATCATCGCCGGGCTGCTGCCGCTGTTCGTCGGCGCCGGTACCGGCAGCGAGGTGATGCAGCGCATCGCCGCACCGATGATCGGCGGGATGGTCACCGCGCCGCTGCTCTCGATGGTGGTGATTCCCGCGGCCTATTTCCTGATCAGGGCGCGGCGGCTGCCGCGGGCGCGGCCACGGTCCGCGTAAGCCTGGCTGGGCTAAATCATCCATCGTGGCCGGCCGGCAGTCCAGGCTATGCTCACCCCAAAGCTTTATTGAGGGTGACCATATGCTGCCCAAAGGCCTGTACGACGCGCTGCCGTGGCTGTATATGGCGATGGGCGCCACCGTCACGGCCCTGCTGGAAAGCGATCTCAAGTACCTGCCGGCCGCGCTATTCGTGACCGCCGGCGTGCTGGTGCTGCTGTACCGGAGTGCCAGCCGCAAAGTCGCTGCCCGTGCCGCCGCGCGCCTGCGCCCCGAGCAGCGCCGGGCGCACTGAGCACTCAGCCGCCTTGCAGCTCGCGGTGGCGGAAGCAGCTCACCAGATGGTCATTGACCATGCCGGTGGCCTGCATGTGCGCATAGACGATCGTTGAGCCGACGAAGCGGAAGCCGCGCTGTTTGAGGTCCTGGCTGATCGTATCCGACAGCGGCGTGCGCGCCGGGATCTGCTTGAGCGATGTCCAGCGGTTCTGGATCGGCCGGCCGTCCACGAAACCCCAGATGTAGCGGTCGAAACTGCCGAATGCCTCCTGCACCGCGAGAAAGGCGCGCGCGTTGCTGACCGCGGATTCCACTTTGAGCCGGTTGCGCACGATGCCGGGGTTGGCGAGCAGTTTCTCGATGCGTTTGGCCGTGTAGCGCGCCACCTTTTCCGGGTCGAAGCCGTCGAAGGCGCGCCGGTAGTTCTCGCGCTTGTGCAGGATCGTGGACCAGGACAGACCCGCCTGCGCCCCTTCCAGTACGATGAACTCGAACAGCCTGCGGTCGTCGTGCACCGGCACACCCCATTCCGTGTCGTGGTAGGCGATGTACTGGGGGCTGACCTGCGACCAGGCGCAGCGCGACAGGGGGGGTTTCGTCGACATCGGTGGGGTTTTCGCTTGGCCCGCGCCAACCCTAGCAAAAGTCCGCCCGCGGCAGCCAGTTATACATATTTTGCTTTATTTTCAATAGATTAACGTTGCACCAAAATGGGGTTTGTCCCCCCTCGGCTGGCGGGTCTATACTGGCCGCGACCCCCAAAGACCCCCGGCCATGAGCGAGACGACCTACAAGACCTTTGCCGACTTCTACCCGTTCTACCTGGCGGAGCACAGCGACCGGACCTGCCGGCGCCTGCACTTCATCGGGTCGACGCTGGTGCTGTTCGTGCTGGTCTATGTCATCGCCACCGGCAACCTGCTGGCGCTGCTGCTGGCACCGGTGTTCGGCTACGGGTTCGCCTGGGTCGGGCATTTCTTCTTCGAGCACAACAAGCCGGCCACCTTCAAGTACCCGTTCTACAGCTTTGTCGGCGACTGGGTCATGTACAAGGAGATCCTGACCGGCAAGATCCGGTTCTGAAAGCCGGATAACGCATTCCAACAACAACAAATCCCTCCTCCTCGAAATTCTGGGGCCGCCTTCACCGGCGGCCCATTTTTTTGCCCCGGATCAGCCACTGCCGCTGAGGTAAATGCCCATGTCCTGCCACTGACCGCGACGCTCCGCCGCGCCTGCGCCACAATCGTGTGCGGCCTGCTCGAAGAGGGCCCTGGCCTGATCCTTCACGATCCAGAGCCTGGGCGCTGCGGCGGCGAGGCGCCGACAGATTTGCGGGATGTCCCCGGGCTCGCGGAACCGCAGCGTAACCAGCGGCGCATGCAGATACAGGTGCAGACCATAGCGGGCCGTGCGGTCGATGAACACAATCTCGACCGGCCGAACCGTGCCGATCGCCTGCCGGATCTCCGCGGCGAACGGGGCTGCATTGTGTTCATAGGGGAAACGGTCGCTGCCGGCCTTGAGTGCCAGCAGCAGCACGACCCACAGCGCCAGCGCTCCACGCTGCCATGCCGTCCACCGCAGGTCCTGCAACTCGCGCGCCGACAACAGTGACAGAGGCACGAACAGCGGCAGGATGTAGAGCGTGAGCCTGGAGCTCGACAGCATGAAGATCAACAGCGGTAGCAGGACCCAACATGTCAGTAACCAGCCAGCGGGCCGGGGCGCCGAGCGCGCCTTGCGCCAGTCGCCGGAGCGCAGTTGGCGGAATGCGGGCGGCAGGATGGCGAGGACCCATGGAAAACCGCCGCCCAGCAATCCGGGCAAATACAGGGTCAGCCCCTTGTACCACTCGCTGTTATGGAATTGATCGGAGGTCACCCGGGCGACGATTTCGTGTCCGATGAAATACGACAGCAATTCGGGCCGGCTGCCGATGACCGCTCCATACCAGCTGAGTCCGACCAGCGCAAACAAAAGCAGGCCTGATCCGGAAAACAGCATCCGCACACTGCCGGCGCCGCGCGCGCTCCACAGGAAAACCACGCAGGCCAGCAGCGGCAGCAGACCCGGCGGGCCCTTGGTCAGGAAGGCCAGACCATAGCCCAGCCACATCAGCAACAGCCAGCGCCGGCGGTCGGCCGGACCAGGACTCTGCCAGGCCGTGATAAAGCCGAACATCGCCAGGGTTTCCCAGAGGGTCAGCAAGGTGTCGGTGGTCAGCGTGTTGGCTGCCATGAAGGGCATGGGTGAGGTCGCATAGATGAGTGCGGGCAGCCAGGGTTTGCCGGGCAGCAGGCGGCGCCCGAGCCCATAGACCAGCAGGCCCGTGAACACGAAGGCCAGCGCGTGCGCGGCGCGCGCCGCCCACTCGTTGTAACCGAACAGGCGAATGCCACTGGCGATGGCCCAGTAGGTCAGCGGGGGTTTGGTGAAGTGCGGATGGCTCGGTGCCATCTGCGGCATCAGCCAGTCGCCGGTGCGCAACATTTCCAGCGCCACGTTGGAATAGCGCCCTTCGTCCGGATCATAGATGCCGCGGCTGCCCTGGAACGCAAACGCCAGCAGGAGCAGAAGCGGCAGCAGCCATCGCAGATCGTTGGAGATGCTGACGGGCATGCCGGCTAAGGGTGCTCGCGGGTTTCATCGGTCGTCGGCGTCGTCGTGATCGGGTCACTCCCGGGCATTCGCGTGGTCCAGCGGGTGTATGGGCCGTTCGTTCGGCAGAAGTCCGGGAGTGGCTGACGCAGCGCGCTTACCCGGGCCAAGACCCAGTATTCGCCATGCCAGCGGCCGAGATTCACCAGCGCCGGGTCGTCGAAGCAGGGCTTCTTCTTCAGTTGCTGGCGGCTGACCAGGAGCGCCGCGCCCGGATGCGTGCCCAGCCAGTCGATGCCCGCCGCCAGCTCGTTGGCGGTCTGAGGGTGATAGCCGAAATGAGTGACCGGACGATCGGCCTGCAGGATGAACTGCTCGGCGTAGTCCACGATGGCCAGCGCTTCATTCTGGTCCAGATGCGCGGCCACGGTTTGCATGAGTCCACGGCCGGAGCGCGAATCGTTGAACCAGGGCGCGGCCCACCAAGCGTAAATCTGCCAGAAGCCGAACAGCAGCAGTAGCAAAGCCAGCCCGCCGCGGGCAGGCCGCATGAACAGGGCAGACAACAGCCCGATCACGCCCATTGCGGCGAATAGCGGGACCGGACTCCGTTGCAATTCCGCCAGGGACTCGGCCACGGCCGGCGGCGGCTTCAGCTGGAGCAGCGCCGCCAGCCCGAGCAGCAGCAGCGACAGCACCAGTGTCGCCGTGAATCCCAGCCGCTGAACCGCAGGTCGCTGCCACAATGCCGGCAGAAACGGCGCGCTAGCCAGCGCCAGCGCCGGCAGCGCCGGAAGAATGTACAGCCCGCGCTTGCCCGCGCTGCAGCTGAAGAAAACCAGTACCAGGCCGACATAGCCCAACAGCAGCAGGATGCGCGCATCCCGTTCGCGCAGGCGCTGCCGCCATGCGACCGCCAGCCACGGCAACAGCAGAACCAGCGGCAGCCAGAACAGCGGGATGACCTCGACAAAGTAAAACCAGGGCGGCTTGGGATGCGCCCAGCCATCGGCGTAACGATCTACCGTCTGATGAAACAGCAAGTCGTTGCGGTACTCGGCCAGGGCCGGGTCGTCGCCGTGGCTTGTCGCCCACAACATCGGTGCGAGCCACAGCGAGATCGTCGCCACGAACAGCAATCCGCCAAGCAGCCAGTGCCCCGGGCCGCCACGCAGCGCCGGCAGGCCAGGCCAGCCGCGCCAGCGCGCATAGCCGTAAGGCAACAGGAGCAGGAGGGGCAGAAACCCCACAGCCTTGGTGATCACCCCGAAACCCATGGCGATGCAGGCCGTCCAGAACCAGCACCAGGCCGGTCCCAGCAGCAGATGCCGAAGCAGGCCGCAGAGGCCGAGCACGATCCAGAAGCATTCCAAGGCGTCGATTTGCGCCGTGCGCGCCTGGTCGGTGAATTGCACGGTGAACAACAGCGCAGCCGTCCCGAACAGTGCGGCACGCGGCGTCCACAAGCGGCGCCCCACGTCATAAACGAGCGCAAGAATGCCCAATGCGGCCAGCAGGCTCGGCAGGAGGAACGCATGCCGCAGCGATCCGGTCAGCCAGTAGAACACCGCGATCGTCCACATGAACAACGGCGGTTTGTCCGGGTACAGCTCGCCGGCGCGATGCGGGATCAGCCAGTCGCCGAACCACACCATGTCACGCGCGATCAGCGCGAAGCGCGGTTCGTCGGCAGGCCAGGGATCGCGCAAGCCTATGCCGGCACCCAGCATCAGCAGTGCAATGGCAAACAGCAGCCACAGCCCGCGCCGGGAGTCGGCGGTCAGGTGAACGGCGCGGCGGGAAGGATCAGGCGCAGACAAGCGGGGCGCTAGTATGGCCGCGCTCCGGAGGGCATCTTGACAGTCTGCCGCCTCGTGTCGAGATAAAGGTTATAGGCGGCGACGGAGAAAGGGAACAGGTTCGACAGGATGCCGACCGAGTCGTTTTTCCCGAAAACAAAATAGGCCAGCAACAGCAGGCTGCCGCTGATGCTCATATACCAGAACAGGCGGGGCACCACCGGCCGGCCCCAACGGCGCGAGGCCTGGACCTGCACCAGCCAGCGGCCGGCGAACAGCGCGACCCCGGCGTAGCCCACCAGCTTCCATGGCGTGACCACCAGCGCGTGATACTCGAACAGGATCTGATTCACCGTCCCTCCTGAAGTTTGCCGTGCCGGCCTACAGCTCGCGCACCTTGCCGGGCAGACGCGTTCTTCTGATGAGCCACATCACGCCAGCCAGATCCGCCAGACCGACCCACAGACGGTTGTGCAGACCGTACTTGGAGCGGCCATTCAGCCGCGGACGATGGCGGACTTCGACCTGGATCACTTGGCCGCCATGCCGGCGCACCAGCGCGGGCAGGAAACGGTGCATATGGTCAAAATAGGGCAGAAGGAAAAAACCGTCGCGAGAAAACAGTTTCAACCCGCAACCCGTGTCGGGCGCTTCGTCTGCCAGTAACCGGCTGCGCACCGCATTGGCGATTCGCGAGGACAGGCGTCTGAGCCAGCTGTCGTGCCGGTGTTTCCGGTAGCCCGCCACCAGGAAAGGTTCCGACACCGGCGCCTGCCGGCGTGCTACCTCCAGCAGCCTGGGGATGTCGGCCGGGTCGTTCTGGCCATCGCCGTCCATGGTGACGATCCACCGTCCCCAGGCCGCTTCGACCCCGGTGTAGATGGCGGTGCTCTGCCCGCAGGGACGGGGATGTTGCAATATGCGCAGCGCATCGCAGCCCTGCTGCCTAACCCGAAGCAGGCGCTCGACCGTGTCATCGGTGCTGCCGTCATCCACGTAGATGATCTCGTATTCGACCCGGCCGTCGAGCGCGGCCCGAGTCTCGCGAATCAGCGGCTCGACGCTATCAGCCTCGTCCTTGACGGGTATGACGATGGAAACGTCCACGGCGGGCGGTCTCCGGCCTGACATGGATGGATGCCTGACACGGCGGAGACGGATTCTGAGGGGGGGCACATCAACGATTCGTCAAGAGAACGTTATCGATCCGGCATCATGCGGTACCTGAGCAGCGCCACCGCCCGTCCACCGCTCGCGGCATCCCGGTACAAGAGATCGGCCTGCAGGTGCGCCGGCAGCCCGGCCAGGCTGCGGGTGGGGGCGATCAGCACCAGTTGCCCGGCCGGCGAGCCCGCCAAGGCCGCATCCAGCTCATCAAGCCGGGTCAGTGGCATGATCGGCTGCCGCAGCAGGTAGACGAAAAGCTCAGGGCTGCAACGCCAAGCCGCGACCGGCGCACCGCCGACGCGTGCCCGTTCAACCGCGGCGGCGAGCTCGACGCTCGTGTCACGTTCCTGCTGGAGCTGCGAGCGTGTGCCGCCCAGCCCGACCAGCGCGAATCCCAGCATCAGGGCGGAAGCGAGCACATGCGCGACGGGTGTCAGGCTTGCCTCGCGGCTGGCACGTGCGGCGGCCAACCACAGACCGAGCATCGCTGCGAACGCGGGGACCAGTTCCGGCGGCATGCCGTGCGTGCCCGCAACGCTGCGATACAGCCCGTACCCAAGCCCAGCGACCGCGGCCGTGCCGGCGCTGGCCAGCAGCAGGCGTCCGACAAACAGGGCGCCGGCTGGCCGCATCTGGTGCAGACCCCCGACCATCGCGGAGGCCAGCAACAGGCATCCGGGCATCAGCCCGGGGAGAAGATAATGTGAACGGTAGTGGTCGTTGAAGCTGAACAGGGCCACCATCGTGAGATACACGATGCCCAGCTGCAACGCATGCGCACGCGCCTCCTGGGGCAGCCTGCGCAGGGCCGGCAGCGCCGGCAGCAGCAGGGTCCAGGGCATGAACAGCTTTACCGTCGGGTGGTACAGATAGTACGGATTCGGCTCGCGGGCCCAGCGCTCGGTCAGCAGCGTGCCGCCGAGCTGGCTGTTCTCGAGTGTGCCGGGCGGCAGCAGGCGCTGCAGGGCGATCCACCACGGCAAGGCGATCAAACCCAGCGTCAGCAGCCCCGTGAGCGGTCTGAAACAGCGCAGTGCCCTGCCCCCGTCCATACGCTGTATCGCGCAGTAGACGGCGCCAGCCACCAGGAACATGCCTGGTATCTGCGGGCCCTTGGCGAGGATGGCGAGCGCATACGCCAGCCACATCCCGCGGACGAGCCACGCCTGGTGCGCGCTTCGATCCGGCAGCTGCTGTGCCGTAATGAACCCGGTCAGCCCCAGCGTGCACAGAAACGCATACAGCATTTCCGGACGGGCGTCAGCGGCATGGCTGATGTAGCCGTTGCTGGTCGCGAGCATGAGACCAGCCAGCAGGCCGGTTTCACGGCCGAACAGGCGCGCACCCAGCAGCAGCGCAAGAAGCACCAGGCCGACGCCCGCCAGCGCAGACGGCAGACGACCGTGCCAGGGCCGTACATGACTCTGGCCGCTCGCACGGGCCAGTGCCGCCGTGAGCCAGTAGTTCAGTGGAGGTTTGTTCAAGCGCGGGCGCTCGTTGAAATAAGGCACTATCCAGTCGTCGCGTTCCAGCATCTGCTGCGCGGTTTCGAGCACATAAGCCTCATGCACATCAACAGGCGCTTGCACGACGCCGCGCGCCGTGGAAAGTGCCGCCAGCGCGAGAACCAGCAGTAAAAGCCTGCGCCACCAGCCCGGCGAAGCCAGCCCGAGCCCGGCGATCGGCGCGAACGCCGCAGGCTGCGTCGAGAACGGCGTGGCTGGGCTCTTCGGGGTCATTTCCGCGATTGTCCACAGCCGTTGTCAGTAAAGCGTCAAGAAGCCGTCAGTCGCGGCTTCGCGACAGACATCAATCGCTGCGGACGCGGGCGCGACCCGGCCACGATTTGCGGGCCTTGATCAAACACTTATTATGGTGGGCAGCGGCCTGACCCATCAGGTCAGAAAAAATCGGGAGCTGCCATGGCGCGCAAACTGCTGCTGTTGATCCTGGTGCTGCTGGTCGGCGGCCTGCTGGCCGGCCCTTACCTGTTCGGCGCGCAGGCCGAGCGCCTGCACCGGCAGTTCGCGCAACAGCTCGCGCAGGGCCCGGCGACGGTCAAGCAATCGGAATTCTCCAGGGGCTGGCTCAAGTCCTCGGCACGCGACGTACTGGAGGTCTGCTCGCTCGCGGCCGGCTGCAGGGAAGTGGTGATCAGCTCGGTGCTGCATCACGGCCCGATCGCCTTCACCGGCATTCTCGACGGCGTGGCGCCGTTCGCCCCGGTGCAGGCGGTCATGCTGTCCAGGATGCGGCCCGCCGGCCTGTTCCCCGCGCTCAAGCCCGAATTGCCCGAGTTGACCATCACCACCGTGGCGGCGCTGGACGGCAGCGCGCGCGCGGTGCTGGAGATGCCGGCCAGCACGCATACCGCCGAGGGCAAGTCGGGGCCGGTCAAGCTCGCGCTCGGCGGGATCGGCGGTGAATTCACCGGCAGTACCGGCTCCGAGCGCGTGAGCGGCAACGCGCGCCTGGCCTCGCTCAAGCTGGAAGATGCCAGCGGCGCCTCGCTGGCGCTGACCGGCGTGGAGCTGCGCGTGGACGGTGAAGCGGGCGGCAGCGGTTTCGTCGGCATGATCGAGGAAAAGATCGCCGGTCTCACCGTCATGACCGCGCCGCAGGATCCGCAGCCGTTGGCGCTGAAGGGTTTCAGCCTCAGCCTCAACGCCGCCCGCGGCGGCGACGGCCTCGGGCAGAGTCAGTTCAAGGGCAGCATCCAGGGGCTGGCGGCCGGCGGGCGCGAGTACGGCCCGGCGGCGCTGGAGGGCGAAACCCTGCGCGTCAACCGCGTCGCCATGGCGCGCCTGCAGCGTGAAGTGAAGGCGCTGGAGGCGCAAAAGAAATCGCCGCAGGAGATTCTCGCCGCCTACCAGAAGGGCCTGCAGGAAGTGCTCGGCTCGCGGCCCGAGCTCAACCTCAAGTCGCTCAGCATCAAGGCACCGGAAGGCGAACTTCTGGCCAGTCTCAAGCTGGTCGGCGTGCCGCCGCAGGGCGAACTCGAGCTCAGCGCCTGGCTCAAGCTGCTGCAGGCCGAGTTCAGCCTGCAGATTCCTGCGGTGACGCTGTGGAACATCCTCGATGCGCAGTTGCAGCAGGCGGCGCACCAGGCCGCGGCCCGGAGCGGCCAGCCGGTCGCGCTGCCTTCGCAGGACGCGATCGGCGCCAAGGTGGACGAGCTGGTCAAGGCCAATGTCTTCGTGCCCAAGCTGGACGCCAACGCCTACACGCTGCAGGTCGCACTGCTGGAAGGGCGCCTGCTGGTCAATGGCCAGGAGAACCCGGCGTTCGGCAGCGTCCTACAGCTGATGAGCGCGCAGAAACAGACCCCGCCGCCGCCCGCGGCGGAGGTGCAGGAAGCCGCGCCCGCGCCGTAAAATAGCGCCCCTTTCGCTTCCGCCCGCGCCCGCGCGGGGACCGTCGTGAACATGCAGGCCCATTCGTATGACGTGATCGTGGTTGGTGGCGGCCATGCCGGCACCGAGGCCGCGCTGGCCGCGGCGCGCCTGGGCGCGCGCACGCTGCTGGTGACGCAGAGCCTCGAGACGCTGGGGCAGATGTCCTGCAACCCGGCCATCGGTGGTATCGGCAAGGGCCACCTGGTCAGGGAGATCGACGCGCTCGGCGGGCTCATGGCCCGCGCCGCCGACCGCGCCGGCATCCAGTGGCGCACCCTCAACGCCAGCAAGGGCCCGGCGGTGCGCGCCACGCGCTGCCAGGCCGACCGCCGGCTGTACAAGGCCGCGGTGCGCCAGGCGCTCGAGGCCCAGCCGAATCTGGACCTGTTCCAGTCCGAAGTTGCCGATCTCATCGTCGAGCACGGGCGCGCGGCCGGCGTGGTGACGCAGGCGGGGCTGAAGTTCCACGCCGCCAGCGTGGTGCTGACCGTCGGTACCTTCCTTGCCGGCCGCATCCACGTCGGCCTGACGAATTACGCCGGCGGCCGCGC
>DATLYR010000114.1 GCA_035574475.1 Nevskiales bacterium
CCCGCCTTTATTCCTTTATGCCCGCTTCGCCGTCCGGCGTGATGGCTGCGCGGCCAGCACCGCCTTGAGGAAGCGGCCGGTGTGGGAGCGCTCGCAGGCTGCGACGTCCTCCGGCGTGCCGGTGGTCACCACCGTGCCGCCGCCGTCGCCGCCCTCCGGGCCCATGTCGATGATCCAGTCGGCGGTCTTGATCACGTCGAGGTTGTGCTCGATCACCACCACGGTATTGCCGTGGTCGCGCAGGGTGTTGAGCACGGTGAGCAGCTGGGCGATGTCGTGGAAGTGCAGCCCAGTGGTGGGTTCGTCGAGGATATAAAGCGTGCTGCCGGTGTCGCGACGTGACAGTTCCCTGGCCAGTTTGATGCGCTGCGCCTCGCCGCCGGACAGGGTAGTCGCGTTCTGGCCGAGGCGAATGTAGGACAGGCCGACGTCGGCCAGGGTCTGCAGTTTGCGCTGGATTACCGGCACTGCGCTGAAGAACTCGAGCGCGTCCTCGACCGTCATCTCCAGCACCTCGTGGATGTTGCGGCCCTTGTAGCGGATGTCCAGCGTCTCGCGATTGTAACGCCGGCCCTTGCACACGTCGCAGGTCACGTAGATGTCCGGCAGGAAATGCATCTCCACCTTGATCACGCCATCGCCCTGGCAGGATTCGCAGCGCCCGCCGGCGATGTTGAAGCTGAAGCGGCCTGGCGTGTAGCCGCGCGCGCGCGCCTCGGGTACCTCGGCGAACAGCTCGCGGATCGGCGTGAACAGGCCGGTGTAGGTCGCGGGGTTCGAACGCGGCGTACGCCCGATGGGCGACTGGTCGATGTCGATTACCTTGTCGAGCTGCTTCAGGCCGTGCACGCCCTCGCAGGGCGCGTGGCGGGTGATGGCGCCGTTCAGTTCGCGCGCCGCGTACTGGTACAGGGTGTCGTTGATCAGCGTGGACTTGCCGGAACCGGACACGCCGGTGACGCAGGTCATCAGGCCCAGCGGGATCTCGACGCTGACGTGCTTGAGGTTGTTGCCGCTGGCCTTCTCGATGCGCAGCAGCTTCTTCGGGTTGCGCGGCACGCGCTGCGCCGGCACCTCGATGCGCCGCCGCCCGGACAGGTACTGGCCGGTGAGCGATTCCGGCGCGCGCTCGATGTCCGGCAGCGTGCCCTGGGCCACCACGGTGCCGCCGTGCACGCCGGCGCCCGGGCCCATGTCCACGATGTGGTCGGCGGCGCGGATGGCCTCCTCGTCGTGCTCCACGACGATGACGGTATTGCCGAGGTCGCGCAGGTGGAACAGGGTCTTGAGCAGGCGCTGGTTGTCGCGCTGGTGCAGGCCGATCGAGGGCTCGTCCAGCACGTACATCACGCCCACCAGCCCGGCGCCGATCTGCGAGGCCAGGCGGATGCGCTGCGCCTCGCCGCCGGACAGGGTCTCGGCGCTGCGCGCGAGGTTGAGGTAGTCCAGGCCGACGTTGACCAGGAAGTCCAGCCGCAGCGTGATCTCCTTGAGGATGCGCGCCGCGATCTCCCCGCGCCGGCCGGGCAGCTTCAGCGCATGGAAGAAATCGCGCGCGTCCGCCACCGACAGCGCGCAGAGGTCGGTGAGGCTGCGCTCGCCCACGTAGACGTTGCGCGCGGCGCGGCCCAGGCGGGCGCCGTTGCAGTCGGGACAGGGCTTGTCGCTGCGATACTTGGCCAGCTCCTCGCGCACCGCGAGCGACTCGGTTTCGCGGTAGCGTCGCTCCATGTTGGGCAGGATGCCCTCGAAGGCATGCCGGCGCGTGACCTTGCGCCCGCGCTCGTCGCTGTAGCTGAAGGGGATGACCTCGCCGTTGCTGCCGTAGAGCACGATCTTCTGGATTTTTTTCGGCAGGTCCTCGAACGGCGTCTCCAGGTCGAAGTCGTAGTGCGCAGCCAGCGACTGGATCAGGCTGTAGTAGTAGGGATTGCGCCGGTCCCAGCCGCGCACCGCGCCGCCCGCCAGGCTCAGACTGCCCGAAGTGATCACCCGCTCGGGGTCGAACACCGACAGCACGCCGAGGCCGTCGCAGGTCGGGCAGGCGCCGATCGGGCTGTTGAAGGAGAACAGCCGCGGTTCCAGCTCGGACAGCGAATAGCCGCAGTGCGGGCAGGCGAACTTGGCGGAGAACAGGATTTCGGCGGATTTGCCTTCCATCGGTGCAAGCACCGCCAGGCCGTCCGCCAGGCGCAGCGCAGTCTCGAAGGACTCCGCCAGGCGCTGGGCGATGTCGCCACGCACCTTGAAGCGGTCCACGACCACCTCGATGCTGTGCTTGAGCTTCGGGTTCAGCTTCGGTGCCTGCTCCAGCTCGACGACCTGCCCGTCCACACGCGCGCGCAGGAAGCCTTGACCGCGCAGTTTCTCGAACACGTCGGCGTATTCCCCCTTGCGGTCCTGCACCAGCGGCGCCAGCAGCAGCCAGGCGCTGCCTTCGGGCAGGGCCATGACCTGGTCCACCATCTGGCTCACGGTCTGCGCGTTCAGGTCCACGCCGTGGTCGGGGCAGCGCGGCGTGCCGACGCGCGCGTACAGCAGGCGCAGATAGTCGTGGATTTCCGTGACCGTGCCGACCGTGGAACGCGGGTTGTGCGAGGTGGACTTCTGCTCGATCGAGATGGCCGGGGACAGGCCTTCGATGTGGTCCACGTCGGGTTTTTCCATCATCGACAGGAACTGCCGCGCGTAGGCCGACAGCGACTCCACGTAACGGCGCTGGCCCTCTGCATACAGGGTGTCGAAGGCCAGCGAGGACTTGCCCGAACCGGACAGGCCCGTGATCACGATCAGGCGATCGCGTGGCAGGTCGAGGTCGAGATTGCGCAGATTGTGCGTGCGCGCACCGCGGATGCTGATGGTGTCCATGCAGTTTCGGCGACGGAACGAACCCTTTACTATACGTCCGACTTCAAGCCGGCCGCAAAACACCCATGAACCCCCAGGAACGCCGGGCGACCCTCGGCCTGTCGCTGATCTTCGCGCTGCGCATGCTGGGCCTGTTCATGATTCTGCCGGTGTTCGCGCTGTATGCCGGGGAGCTGGACGGGGTGACGCCGCTGACGCTGGGCCTGGCGCTGGGCATCTACGGCCTCACCCAGGCGCTGCTGCAGCTGCCCTTCGGTCTGGCCTCGGACCGCCTGGGGCGCAAGCCCGTGATCGTGGCGGGCCTGCTGATTTTTGCCGCCGGCAGCGTGCTGGCGGCCCTGGCCGACGACATCCTCTGGGTGATCGCGGGTCGCGCCCTGCAGGGCGCGGGCGCGGTCGGCGCCGTGATCAATGCCCTGCTCGCCGACCTGACCCGTGAGACGGTGCGCACGGCGGCCATGGCGGTGCTCGGCATCGGCATCGGCGCCTGCTTCCTGCTGGCCATGGTGCTGGGGCCAGTGCTGCATGCCTGGATTTCCGTGCCTGGAATATTCTGGCTGACGGCCGCGCTGGGGCTGCTGTGCATCGTGGTGCTGCTGACCTGGGTACCGCAGGCGCCGCCGCTCACGCTGTCGGACGAGCCGCATTCCTGGCGCGAACTGCTGCGCGTATTGTCGAGTGCCGAACTCCTGCGGCTGGATGGCGGTATCTTCGTACTACACGCCATCCTGACCAGCCTGTTCGTGGCGATGCCACTGGCCTTGCGCGACGCCGGCCTGGCCGGGCCCCAGCACTGGCAGGTCTACCTGCCGGTGATGCTGCTGTCGATCCTGCTGCTGCTGCCGCTGTTGCAATACAGCGGCCGCGAGGGTGGGTTGAAGCCGGCGTTCCTGGGTTGTGTGTCGCTGCTGGCCATGGCGCTCATGGGGCTTGCCCTGACACCTCACCAGATCGGGCTGCTGGCCGTGCTCCTACTGTTGTTCTTCGCCGGCTTCAACCTGCTCGAGGCCTCGCTGCCTTCGCTGGTGTCGCGCTGTGCCCCGGCCGGACACCGTGGCGCGGCGCTGGGGGTGTATTCCAGCCTGCAGTTCCTCGGCACCTTCTGCGGCGGCGCACTGGGCGGCTTTGTGCTGGGCAAGGCCGGCACCACGGGTGTGTTCCTGTTCGCCGCCGGGTTGGCGCTGGTCTGGCTGGTCTTCGCTGCCGGTATGCAGGTGCCGCAGGCCGAGCGTGAAATCCGCCTATAATGCCGGGGCAGTTTTCATCACCGGTCGGGCAGGGAGCCGGGCCGTCCGCGACAACCTGGAGGAGGAAGCCACCATGGCGAGAGGCGTGAACAAGGTCATCCTGATCGGTAATCTCGGCAGGGATCCCGAGGTCAAATATATGCCGAGCGGCTCGGCGGTCTGCAATGTCACGCTGGCTACCTCCGAGAGCTGGAAGGACAAAGAGTCGGGGGAGAAGAAGGACCGCACCGAATGGCACAACGTGGTGTTCTTCGGCAAGCTCGCCGAGATCGCCGGCGAATACCTGAAGAAGGGCAGCCAGGTCTATGTCGAGGGTTCGCTGCGCACGCGCAAATGGCAGGACAAGGAAGGCAAGGACCGCTACACCACCGAGATTGTCGTGAGCGACATGCAGATGCTCGGCGGCCGCGGCGGCGGCAGCGCCACCGCCAGCTACGACGACGAGCCGGCGGTGCGGCCCGCGGCGGCGCGCGCCAAGGCCAAACCGGCGATGGACGCCGGCAACGACAGCCTGGACGACGATATTCCGTTCTGATCATGCGCGGCGCTCAGGTATAAGGCCGCTCCCCAACCCGACAGACCCCGATCACCATGAAAGCCATCGTCTGCAAGGAATTCGGCCCGCCCGAGAAACTGGTCTACGAAGACTTCCCGCTGCCGGCCCTGGGCAAGGCGGCCGTGCGCGTGGCGGTGAAGGCGGTCGGGGTCAACTTCCCCGACACGCTCATCATCCAGGGCAAGTACCAGTTCCGGGCCGAGCCACCCTTCGTGCCTGGCGGCGAGTTCGCCGGCGAGATCGTCGAGATCGGCGAGAGCATCCAGCACCTGAAGCCGGGCGACCCTGTGGCCGGCGTCATTCTAAACGGCGCTTATGCCGAGCAGGTGGTGGCGCCGGCGAGCGCACTGCTGCCCCTGCCCAAGGGCATGGACTTCACCGCCGCCGCCGGTTTCCCGATGATCTACGGCACGTCCTATCACGCGCTCAAGCAGCGCGCGGACCTCAAATCCGGCGAGACCCTGCTGGTGCTGGGCGCGGCAGGCGGCGTCGGCCTGGCGGCGGTGCAGCTGGGCAAGATCATGGGTGCACGCGTGATCGCGGCCGCCGGTACGGACGAGAAACTGGCGATCTGCAAGGCCAACGGCGCGGATGAATTGATCAATTATTCGACCGGCAGCCTCAAGGATCAGGTCAAGAAGCTGACCGGCGGCAAGGGCGCGGACGTGATCTACGACCCGGTCGGCGGCGAACTGTTCGACCAGTGCCTGTCCTGCATCAACTGGAACGGCCGCATCCTGGTGGTCGGCTTTGCCGGCGGCAGCATCCCGAACCTCGCCATCAACCGGGTGCTGCTCAAGGGCTGTGCCGTGGTCGGCGTGTTCTGGGGCCAGTTCGTGATGAAGGAGCCGCAGGTCAACATGGCCAATTTTCACCAGCTTTTTCAATGGTATAGGGAGGGCCGTCTGCGGCCGCCGGTATCCCGGACCTATCCGCTCTCGGCGGCGGCGCAGGCGATGCGGGATCTGCTCACGCGCACGGCCACCGGCAAGCTGGTGCTGCTGCCCTGAGCCGGCCCGTGCCGGGTGTCAGGCTACAATTAAGCCCATGAAACCCAAGGTTTACATCCAGACCTGGGGCTGCCAGATGAACGAGTACGACTCGGCCAAGATGGCCGACGTGCTGGGGCAGGCCCAGGGGGCGGAGCGCGTCCAGAGCCCCGAGGAGGCGGACATCCTGCTCTTGAACACCTGCTCGGTGCGCGAGAAGGCGCAGGAGAAGCTGTTCTCGCAGCTGGGCCGCTGGCGGCCGCTCAAGGCCGTGCGACCGGAACTGGTGATCGGCGTGGGCGGCTGCGTGGCCAGCCAGGAAGGCGAGCAGATCCTGCGGCGCGCGCCCTTCGTGGACGTGGTGTTCGGCCCGCAGACCCTGCACCGGCTGCCGGAGCTGGTCGAGCAGGCGCGCCGCGCCGGGCGGCCGGCGGTGGACGTGTCCTTCCCGGAGATCGAGAAGTTCGACCACCTGCCGCCGCCGCGCACGGAAGGCCCGACCGCCTATGTCTCGGTCATGGAAGGCTGCAGCAAGTACTGCACGTTCTGCGTGGTGCCCTATACCCGCGGCGAGGAGGTCAGCCGGCCGCTGGACGCCGTGCTGGCCGAGGTGGCGCAGCTGGCAGAGCAGGGCGTGCGCGAGGTCACGCTGCTGGGCCAGAACGTCAACGCCTACCGCGGCCGCATGGAGGACGGCGACGAGGCCGACCTGGCGCTGCTGATCGAGCTGATCGCCGGCATCGAAGGCATCGCGCGCATCCGCTACACCACCTCGCACCCGGCCGAGTTCTCGGACCGGCTGATCGAGGTCTACGGCCGCGTGCCCCAGCTGGTCAGCCACCTGCACCTGCCGGTGCAGTCGGGTTCGGACCGCATCCTCGGCATGATGAAGCGCGGCTACACGCGCGCGCAGTACGCCGACAAGGTGCGCCGCCTGCGTGAGCTGCGCCCGGATATTTCGCTGTCCTCGGATTTCATCGTCGGTTTCCCGACCGAAACCGAGGCCGACTTCCAGGCCACGCTGGAACTGGTCGCAGATATCGGCTTCGACCATTCCTACAGCTTCATCTACAGCAAGCGCCCGGGCACGCCGGCGGCGCTGCTGGTCGACAACGTGCCGCAGGCCGAGAAGGAAGCGCGCCTGCAGCGCCTGCAGGCGCGCATCACCGCCCAGGCCCAGGCTTACAGCCGCGCCATGGTTGGAAGCCGCCAGCGCGTGCTGGTCGAGCGCCGCTCGGCCAAGAGCGCACGCCAGCTGGCGGGGCGCACCGAGAACAACCGCTGGGTCAACTTCGACGGCGACGAACGGCTGATCGGCCAGCTGGTGGACATCGAGATTACCGAGGCGCTGCCCAACTCCCTGCGCGGCCGCGTGTTGACGCGCGAGCTGCCGCTGGCCGTCTGAACCACCGCGATCACGCCCTTGTCGAGCACCACGGTCGAACTGGTTCTGGAGCCGATGGACAACCCGCGGCTGGCCAACCTCTGCGGCCCGCTGGACGAGCATCTGCGCCAGCTCGAGCGCGGGCTCGGCGTGGAGATCCACAACCGCGGCAACCATTTCCAGATCAAGGGCCCGCACGAGGCCACCGTCGCCGCGCGCGAGCTGCTGGATGCGCTGTACCGGGAAACCGCAAGCGAGGCCCTGACCCGTGAGCGCGTGCACCTGGGGCTGCTGGAATACGGCTATAGCGAGCACAGCGAGGCGGCGCCGGCGGCGGCCGACGCGATCCAGATCCGCACCAAGCGCGGCGTGATCCGCGGCCGCAGCCCGCACCAGCAGCAGTATCTGCGCAGCATCCTCGCCCACGACATCAACTTCGGCATCGGGCCGGCCGGCACCGGCAAGACCTACCTCGCCGTGGCCTGCGCCGTGCACGCGCTGGAGACCGACCGCGTGCGCCGGCTGATCCTGGTGCGGCCGGCGGTGGAGGCGGGCGAGAAGCTGGGCTTCCTGCCGGGTGACCTCGCGCAGAAAGTGGATCCCTACCTGCGCCCGCTGTACGACGCGCTGTACGAGATGCTGGGCTTCGAGAGCGTGGCGCGGCTGGTGGAGCGCAATGTCATCGAGGTTGCGCCGCTGGCCTATATGCGTGGGCGCACGCTCAACGAGTCCTTCATCATCCTGGACGAGGCCCAGAACACCACCACCGAGCAGATGAAGATGTTCCTCACCCGCATCGGCTTCGGCTCCATCGCGGTGGTCACCGGCGACGTCACCCAGGTGGACCTGCCGCGCCAGTCGCGCTCCGGCCTGCGCCACGCGGCCGAGGTGCTCCGGGACGTGCCCGGCATCAGCTTCACCTGGTTCGCCAACGAGGATGTGGTGCGCCACCCGCTGGTGCAGCGCATCGTGCGCGCCTACGAGTCGCACGAAGGGCAGGACACCCGGTGAAACTGCTGCTGGACCTGCAGCGCGCCAGCCGCGCCCGCATTCCCGCGCCGGCGCGTTTCCGGCGCTGGGCCGCTGTCGCGCTCGACGGCCGTTGCGATGCCGCCGAGTTGTCGATCCGCATCGTCACTCCGGCCGAGAGCCGGCGGCTCAACGCGCGCTACCGGGGCAAAGACAGGCCGACCAACGTGCTGTCCTTTCCGTGCGCGCCGCCGGCGGGGCTGCGGCCGCTGCCGCTGGGCGACCTGGTGATCTGCGCGCAGGTGGTGGCGCGCGAGGCCCGGGCCCAGGGCAAGCCGGCCGAGGCGCACTGGGCGCACATGACCGTGCATGGCGTGCTGCACCTGCTCGGGTATGATCATGAGGGGGCCCGCGAGGCCGCACGCATGGAAGCGCTGGAAAAAAAGATCCTCGCCCGCCTGGGCTACCCCGACCCCTATCGAACCGCGCAAGGCAAGGCCGCATGAGCAAATCCAAGGAGCCCGCCCGGACCCCGGGCCGGAAAGGCCTGCAGGGCTGGCTGCGCAAGCAGGCACGGCAGCTGGTCGGCGCGCCGCAGAGCCGCGAGGAGATCCTCGAGTGGCTGCGTGAAGGCCGCCAGGCGGCGCTGCTGGACGCCGAGGCCTACGGCATGATCCAGGGTGTGCTGCAGGTGTCGCAGACCCAGGTGCGCGACATCATGGTGCCGCGCTCGCAGATGGTGGTGGTGGAGCGTGACGCCTCACCGGCCGAGCTGCTGCGCGAAGTGATCCAGTCCGGCCATTCCCGCTACCCGGTGATCGGCGACAACCGCGACGAGGTGGTCGGCATCCTGCTGGCCAAGGACCTGCTGCGCCTGGCGCTGGACCAGGAGCACCTCACGCCGGAGTCGCGCTTCGACATCCGAGAGGTGATCCGGCCCGCGGTGGTGGTGCCGGAGAGCAAGCGCCTCAACGTGCTGCTCAAGGAATTCCGCGCCAACCGCAACCACATCGCCATCGTCATCGACGAGTACGGCGGCGTATCCGGGCTGGTGACGATCGAAGATGTGCTGGAGCAGATCGTCGGCGAGATCGACGACGAGCACGACGAGGAAGAGGGCGCCTTCATCCTGCGCCAGGACCGCGAGCGCTACCTGGTGCGCGCGCTGACGCCGATCGCGGAGTTCAACCGCTATTTCGGCGTGCAGTTCAGCGACGAGGAGTTCGACACCATCGGCGGCCTGGTGGCGCACCATTTCGGCCACCTGCCGCGGCGCGGCGAGAGCGTCACGCTCGACTGCTTCCAGTTCAACGTGCAGCGCGCCGACAGCCGGCGCGTGCACCTGTTCCAGGTCACGGTGCTGCCCGATCGCGGGCCGTCGGCGGCGTGAACGCGCGGCTGCGGCGCCTGGCCGCGGGCCGGGCCGGCGACAGCTGGTTGCCGGCGCTGTTCGGCCTCGGTGCGACGCTGGGCTTCGCGCCCTGGGGCTGGATCGGCCTGACCCTGATCGCCCCGGCCGCGCTGCTGTGGCTGTGGCGCGACGTCGGACCCGCGCGCGCCGCCTGGCGCGGTTTCGTGTTCGGGCTCGCGCATTTCACCCTCGGCATCTACTGGATCTACATCAGCATCCACCACTATGGCGGTGGCCCCGCCTGGCTGGCGGTGCTGCTGGTGATCGCGCTGGCAAGCTACCTGGCGCTGTACCCGGCACTGATCGGCTATGCGCTGCGCCGCTGGCTCTGGCAGGACTCGGCGCCGGCCGTGGCGGCGCTGCTGGCGCTGCCGGTCCTGTGGCTGTTCGCCGAGCTGTTCCGCGACGTATTCGGCACCGGTTTCCCCTGGCTGAGCCTCGGTTATGCCTTCCTCGACACGCCGCTGGCGCGGCTGGCGCCGGTGACGGGCGTGTACGGCATGAGCGCAGGGGCCGTGCTGCTGTCCGGCGCACTGTGGCTGCTGGTGGCCGGCGGCGGGCGCGAGCGCATCCTGGCCGTGGCCGCCGCCGCGCCGATGCTGCTGGCCCTGCCCCTGCTGCCGGCGCCCGGCAGCTGGACGCAGGACAGCGGCGCGCCCATTGCCGTCAGCCTGGTGCAGGGCAATATCCCGCAGGAACTGAAGTGGCGGCCCGGCCGGCGCGAGGCCACGCTGGCACATTACCGCCGGCTGACCGAGCGTGAATGGGGCCGGCGCCTGATCATCTGGCCGGAGGTGGCGATCCCCGCGCTGCGTCATCACGTCCAGCCTTATCTGGACACGCTGAACGCGCGCGCGCAGCTCAGCGGCAGCACGCTGCTGGCCGGCGTGCTGGTGCGCGATGCACCAGACGCGCCGTTGTACAACGCAGTGGTCTGGCTCGGCGTAGAGCGCGGCGCCTATTACAAGCGTCACCTGGTGCCCTTCGGCGAGTATTTCCCGGCGCCCAAGTGGCTGCTCGACATCGGCAGCGTGCTGGGGCTGCAGTATTCGGACTTCAGCAGCGGCCCCGACGAGCAGCCGCCGCTGATGCTGGACGGGCACACGCTCGGCATCTCGATCTGCTTCGAGGACGTGTTCGGCCGCGACATCCGCCGCGACCTGCCGCAGGCAGAGCTGCTGGTGAACGTGACCAACGACGCCTGGTTCGAGGATTCCTCGGCACCGCACCAGCACCTGCAGTTCGCGCGCATGCGCGCGCTGGAGATGGGTCGCAGCCTCTTGCGCGTGGCCAATACCGGCATCAGCGCGGTGATCGGGCCGGACGGGCGCATCCGCCAGGCCAGCCCGCAGTTCGCGGTGGACGTGCTGCGCGCCGAGGTGGCGCCGCGCGCGGGCCTGACGCCCTACGCACGCCTCGGCAACGCGCCGCTATGGCTTCTGAGCCTGGCCGGTCTTGGCGGGTTGCTGCTCTGGCGTCGCCGCCGTGCCTGATTC